>JBDHQG010000215.1:0-7045 GCA_039806925.1 Limisphaerales bacterium | reverse complement strand
CGCTGGCGGATTTCGCGCTGGGACTGGATGCGGTCTGCACCGCGCGTGTGACCGGCATCTTCGGTCCCTCGGGCGCCGGCAAGACATCGCTGCTCGATCTTATCGCGGGCTTGCGCCAGCCGGTCACGGCGCGAATCACCCTTGGCGACACCGTGCTGATCGACACCGCCACGAAGACAAACCTGCCGGCGCGGGACCGGCGCATCGCCTACGTGCCGCAGGATCTCGCGCTCTTTCCGCATCTGTCCGTGCGGGCGAACGTGCTTTATGGGCGGAAGCCCGACGCAAAACCGGGCGGCGTGTTCCAGTTCGAACATGTGATCCGGCTGCTGGAAATTGAACCATTGCTCGACCGCCGCATCGGCAACCTGTCCGGCGGCGAGAAGCAGCGCGTCGCCCTGGCGCGGGCAATCCTGTCGTCCCCGCGACTGCTGTTGCTGGACGAACCGCTCTCCGGGCTGGATGCGCGGCTGAAGGGACAAATCCTGCCCTTCCTGCGGCGGATCAAGGACGAGTTTCCCATCCCCATGCTCTACGTCACGCATCAGGTCGAGGAAGCGCACGCCGTGTGCGATGAGATGCTGATGTTGGAACGCGGACGCGTGACCGGACGCGGAATAACCAACGACGTGCCCGGTTCCGGCGGAAGCCACCGGAGCTGAACCGAACCAAGACGGGCCGGACCGCATCAATCGCCGTCCGCCCGGCGCGCTTCGCGATCCAGGTAGTCGGCGATGTGGAGAACTTCGACATCATGCGCTTTCGCGCGGCGCAACCCCGCGCGCATCTGCAACAGGCAGCCGGGATTCGTGGTCACCACCGTGCGGGCCCCGGTCTTGAGAATGTTTCCCGTCTTGCGCTGCTGCAGCTGCGACGCCATCTCCGGCTCGGTGAGATTGTAGCTTCCCGCGCTGCCGCAGCAGACGCTTGATTCCGGCAATTCCACAAACGCCTCGCCCGCCACGGCACGCACTAGGGCGCGCGGAGCCCTGTCGATGCGCTGGGCGTGAGCCAGGTGACAGGCATCGTGATACGTCACCGGTCCCGCAGGGGGATTTGTCGCCATGTAGCGTTCGCCGATCTCGCACAGCCATTCCGTCAGGTCGCGGACCTTCGCTGAGAACTGCGCGGCACGGTCGGCCCATCCGGGATCCGCGCGCAACAGGTGGGCGTACTCCTTCAGCGTCGAGCCGCAGCCCGCGGCATTGATCAACACCAGGTCCACACCCGCCTGTTCAAATGCCGCGATGTTGCGACGCGCCGAAGCCCGCGCCTCCTCCAGGTTTCCTCCGTGAGCAAACAACGCCCCGCAGCACCCCTGCTCGGTCGGCGTCACCACATCAAAACCCGCCCGCGTGATGAGCCGCACGGTGGCCGCATTCGTCCCGCCGAACATCACGCTCATCACGCAGCCGCTCACAAACCCAACGCGTCCGCGCGATTTCTGCCGCTGAGTCTTCACCATCGTCGGCAGCCGCACCGCGCTCATCGTCTCCGGGATCAGCGCCAGCGCATCCCGCGCGAACCGTGGAAGCCATCCTTCCATACGCGATTGCTTCACCCACTGCGCAGGCATCAGCGCCAGCTCCATCCGTTCCGGATACGGAAACACCTTTTCGATGAGCCAGTGCCTGAGCATCTGTTGCCAGAGCGGACGCTCGTGATGACGTTCGACATGATCGCGCGTCGCCTCCAGCAACTCGCCGTATTGCACGCCGCTGGGGCAGACGGCTTCGCACGCCCGGCAGCCCAGGCACAAATCCACATGACGCACCGGCGCATCACCGAGGGCCAGCCGTCCCTCCTGCATCGCGCGCATGAGATAAATGCGGCCGCGCGGCGAATCGTTTTCGTTTCCCGTTTCGAGGTAGGTGGGACACGACGACAGGCACAGGCCGCAATGAATGCACGCGAGCGACTTCTCGTAATCCAGAAACTGTTCCGGCGCACCCAGCCGGCTGGTCGTGGGGCAGCTCATGATTCGGGCATCGACGGCAAAATGCCGTTCGGATCGAAGGCCTCCTTCACGCGACGCGCCAGCATCGCCGCACTGGTCGCATCCTTGCGAAGCCTGGGGCCGCGATGGTGGACCAAGCCATTTCCCGCACGGGCAACAAACGGAAATTCACCCAGCTGTCGAACCGCTTCGCCAATTCGGCCCGGGAGCACCGACTCGCGTCCCACCGGCTTTGTCCCCGACCAGAACGCCTCTTCGTAATCGAGCGTCGCCTCTTCGACGAAACCCAGGTTCAACGCGGCATTGCTTTCAACTTCCACATCTTCACGCGCCCCGGAGAAACCAATCACCACCGTCGTATCACTCGTCGTCCCGGCACCATGCCAGTCCAGCACCGATGGAGACAGCGAGGAACCGAGCACGCGCTGAATCGCGGCGACAGCCTCGTCCAGGGATCGACAACGACGTTGCACGAACCGCTCCGTCTCGGGCACGGGCAACAACTTGAAAGCCGCCTCCACGATTACGCCGAGGCTTCCCTCCGCACCGACGAACAGCTTCAACACGTCGAAGCCCGCCACGTTCTTCACCACCTTGCCGCCCGATCTCACGAGCCGTCCGTCCGCCAGCGCCACCTGCACGCCGATCAAATGATCGCGAACCGTTCCGAAGCCAAGCCTTCGCGGCCCGCTGACATTGCGCCCGATCAAATCGGAGACAGCGAGCGAGTCGCCGTGCGCCGGATCGAGCGGCAGCCATTGATTCTGCTTTCGGAGAACGCGCTGCAATTCGCCGAGATGAAGCCCGGCCTCGACCGTCACGGTCATGTCCTCCGGCGTGTAGTCGAGCACGCGGTTCAGGCGCGACAAATCCACCGGGCCAACGCTTGCCCGGCTCGCATTCGCCTCGCGCAACAGCGCCGCGACTTCGTTTGGATTCCCGGGGATGCGGGTCATGCGCTGGCCTGTTTCCGCGGCGCGAAATCACCGCAACGCTTCGAGCCCGGGAACATCTTGTGCGGGTTGCAGCGGCCCTCCGGATCGAAGACGCGCCGGAGCATCCGCATCGCGTCGAGGTCGTCCGCGGAAAACTGCTTCGCCATGAAATCGATCTTCTCCGCGCCGATGCCGTGCTCGCCCGTCACGCTGCCCCCCAGTTCGACGCACCTTGTCAGAATGTCATCGCTCACCTCCAACGCGCGGCGCACCTGATCCGGATCGCGTTCATCGTAGAGAATCAACGGATCCAAATTGCCGTCGCCGGCATGGAAGACGTTTGGAATGCGCAGGCCGCATTCCTCGCTGCACCGCTGGATGAAACGCATCATCTCGGGAAGCTTCGAGCGGGGCACCACGCCGTCCTGCGTGATGAAGTTCGGCGAAAGCCGCCCGATGGCGCCGAACGCGCGCTTGCGACATTTCCACAACTCTGCGCGCTCCTGGTCGTCCTTGGCGGTTCGCACGTCGCGCGCCCGGTTCCTGCGGCAAATCTCGACCACCTGGCCCGCCTGACGATCAAGCCCGGCCGCCGGACCATCGAGCTCGATGATCAGCACCGCGCCGGCATCGAGCGGAAAACCGAAATGATACGCCGCCTCCACCGCCTGGGTGATGAGTTGATCCATCATCTCCAGCGCGCCGGGCACGATGCCGGCGCTGATGATGTCGCTCACCGCCTGGCTCGCGTCATCGACCGTCTCGAACACGCCCAGCATCGTCTTGAACGCCTCCGGCGCGCGAATCAAGCGCACCAGCGCGCGGGTGACGATGCCGAACATTCCCTCGCTGCCAATCGCCGCGCCGCGCAAATCGTAGCCTTCGACATCCTCGCCACCATCGGGTGCCGTGCCGAGCCAGACGACTTCGCCGTCGGGCAACACCAGCTCGTAGCCGAGGATGTGATTCGTGGTCACGCCGTACTTCAGCGTGTGCGGTCCGCCGGAATTCGTCCCGATGTTTCCGCCGATGGTGCAGGCGGACTGGCTGGAAGGGTCCGGCGCGTAGAACAACCCGTGCTCCTTCACCGCGTTCGTCACCCACGCGTTCACGCAGCCGGCCTCCACGAGCGCGCGACGATTTCGGCAGTCCACCTCCAGCACGCGGTTCATCCGCGTCAACGCGATCATGACACCGCCCGTCACGGCAAGAACGGTTCCGCTCAGGCTGGTGCCGGCTCCGCGGGGAATGATGGGAAGCTGATGCGCGGCGCAGAGCTTGGCCACCGCCACGACTTCTTCAGTGGAGCGAGGAAGCACCACCACGCCGGGCAGATGCTTTTCAAGCGTGTAGGCGTCGCACTCGTAAACGAGCAGCTCGTCGTCGCCGACGATGACGCCCTCCCTGCCGACTATCCCGCGAAGCGCCGCGACGACGGCAGGCGTGATGGCGGCGGTTTCGTTGGGCGGAGTCACGCGCGGACGCTAGGGGAAGCCCCGTGGAATGTCGAGCCACCGGCGGATGAGGGTGCGTCTGGAAATGGCGCTCAGGGAACCGAAGTCGTGTGGACTGCGGAGGCAGGACTCCGCTTTGGCTGCGCCTTCCGACCATCCAACGCGCTTGGCTTCACTCACCGTGCAGCCAAAGCGGAAACAGGTTTCCGCACTCCATACCTCCGTTTGCATTGCCGGCCGCTTTCAATCGCACCCGCAGATGAGGGCGGGCCGCGATTACGCTGGCACCGGCTTGCCACCTTCGGGAGATTTCGGCGGGGCCGGCGGTGCGGAATCCCGGAAGCTGCGCCACATCGAAAGCGGCAACGAGCCGATGACAATCAGCAGAAGCTGGCTGCCCACGAAAAACATCAGCCATTTGAACGCCGCGTCCATGAAGCCGTAGCTGTGCAGGCCGATGCCGAGCATGTTCACGCCGAACCACGACCAGCTGGTGATGATGTTGCCCACGATCGCGCAATTCATCAGGCCACGTTCGCGAATCATCCCGCCCCAGCGCAGATGCAGGACGAGGGCGTTCCAAAGGACAATCATCAGCGCGCCGTTCTCCTTCGGATCCCAGCCCCAGAAGCGTCCCCAGGATTGATCCGCCCAGATGCCGCCGAGAACGGTGCCGACGAAACTGAACAGCGTGGAGAAGCAGACGATGGCGTAGACCATCCGGTTGAGCCCCTTTGCCACCGGGCTGGTCAGGGTGGAAGTGAAGACGCCACGCACGATGTAAACCAGCGCCAGGAATCCCGCGACGAAGGTGCTCGCGTAACCCAGCGTGATGACCACGACGTGCGTCGCGAGCCAGAAGTTCGTGTCGAGCACGGCGCGCATCATCTCCATCGTGTCGCCGCCCTGCGCCAGGTTGTGCGCGACGATCAGCGAGAGGAAGCCAACCACGGTCGCCACGGCGAGGCCGATGCCATCCTTGTAGAATCGTTCCAGCACCCAGCCCAAAATCACCGCGCCCCAGCCGATGAAAATCGCCGACGAATACAGGTTGGTCACCGGCGGGCGGCCTTCCAGCCACATGCGAAACACGAGCCCCACGGTGTGAACGGCGAAGCCGATCAGCAGCAGCCGATACGCGGTCACGCGCCAGACTTCGTTCAGGCCCGCCCAGTAGAGCAGCACCAGGAGGAACGCGGCGATGTAGAGGTACATGCTGCGCTTGAAGGCGAGGAGCTGGTTGAAGAACGTCTCGCGCCCGGCCTTGGTGATTTCCTTGGTGTGACCTTCCGCCGCGAGGTAGCCCGCGTAAACATCAACGGCCTGGTTGAACTTCGCCACGTCGCCGGCCTGATAGGCGGAGGTGATCCCCGCAATCAGCTTCACCGGCTCGGGCATCGATTCGCCGGAAGACTCCATCAGCGCGTCGCCCATGCGATGCCAGACCTCGTGGCCCTTCTCCCCCGGGTGCGGCAGCGGCACGGCCAGCGGCGTGTCCATGCGCGCCATCATTTCATACCGCTGCGCGAGCCGTTGCACGGGCTCCAGCAAACGATCGATGGCCTCGCGATCCAGTTTTTCACCCGCAGCCTGGCGTTCCTGCGCCTCGCTCCGCGCGTGTTGGATGGCGGCCGTGTAGTCGTCGATCTCCTTGCGGAAATCCTTCGAGTCTTCGGGCTGCAGGGTGTTTTTGAGGCCGAAGTAGAGAAACCACGCGCCCTGCAGCTGCAACACCGCGCGGTCGTAGGGCGTTCTCAGCGAAGAGTCCAGCTTGCTCGCCCGAAAAGCCTCCGGCCTCAAAACCGTCTCCAGATGATCCTTGATGTCGTTGAACCGGTAAAAATGCAGCCCGCTTTTCTCCAGGCCGCCTTCCAGCTTCAGCAGGCTGCGGAGATCGGGATGATTGATGACGAAAACGTAGCGGTCGTCCGCCTGGCGCGGGTTCGCCATCACTTCGAGCAGCCATTCGGCGGGCTTCAGCTTCTTCGGATGCCTGGAGAACTGATACCATTTCCGCTCGGTGAGATCGCCGCCCTTCGCGCGCAGCTCCTCCAGCGCGCCCCACGCCCCGTCCGCGCCGTTGCCTTCCAACGGCACCTCGGTGATGCCGCGAATCTGGATCAGCGAATTGCGCGCGAGCGAATCCATCGGCTGCACGCGTCCATTGAAGACGAGCGGCAGGTTGGCGAACTTGGAGACGGCGAAGGTCTTGTCCGCGCGCTTCACGAAAACGGCGGAAGCGATCTCGACGACGAACAGGAGAACCAAAAACCATCCGACGATGACGCGCCATCCGCCGGATGGTTTGCTGGAGGGATTGGAAGATTTGCTCATGCGGCCTTTCTGCGGGAGATGAACCCGACGAGATGAATCATGAATTGAACAACCATGCCGGACGCCACGACGACGCAGCCGATGTAGGGCGTCAGCCAGCTGGGGTTGCGCACCACCTGCAGCACGGTGGACGGCGTCTCCTTGTATTGCATCGCCAGCTCTTCGCCCACCATCTGGTACTGGTAGAAGGTCAGCCCGTCGTAACGAAGCGGGCTGTTCATGAATATCTCCACCTCGCGATCCTCGCTCTTCGCGGGATGTTGAATCCGCACGCGGCTGCGGAAGTCCTTCGGAATCTCCGTGCCCGGATATTTCGAGTGCGTCACCTTGAGCAGCTCCATCGAGTACGGCTTGTAGGCGCGGGT
>JBDHQG010000214.1:0-7095 GCA_039806925.1 Limisphaerales bacterium | reverse complement strand
GCAGCTTGAAGCGGGAGCTGGTGCATCGGGTGCGCTTCGCCACGCGGGCCGAGGCCCGCGCGGCAGTCTTCGAGTGGATCGAAATCTTTTACAACCGGGAGCGGCTCCACAGCGCCCTCGGCTTTCAATCACCTGTGGACTTCGAAAAACAACTCAACTATTGAGACTCGCATAATAGGATGACATCAGGGCCAAAGTTCAGCTTGGATGTAGCAAGCGGCAATGATCCGGGGTCGTCGGCGCATCCGTCGAAGGGCGGCGGTGGCTTCCAGGCTCAATTCCCAGGCTTGGGTGGTGATGAGATTGGCAATTTCGTGGTTCTTGAGGTGTCCCCACATGTACTCAACGGGATTGAGTTCAGGCGCATAGGCCGGCAAGCGATCCACCATCAGTCTGCCCCGGGTCGAAGCGATATAATTCTTAACCAGCAAACTGCGGTGAATCGGAGCGCCATCCCACAGGACGAGTAGTTTCCCGCGGACATGTCGTTGGAGATGACGCAGAAATTCGACCACTTGGAGGCTTTTGATACTCCCCGCGTGAACTTGGCAGTAGAAACGCCATCGGGCCAACCCACCGATGATCGAGAGGCTTTTCCAGTTGAAGGTCTCCTGCAACACCGGCGTTTGCCCACGCGGAGCCCAAGTCCGCGCCCGGGTCGGTCGGGTGCTCAGTCCGCTTTCGTCAACGAAAACGATAGTTCGCCTTTGTTGGCGGGCCTTTTTTTTAAGGCCGGCCATTTCACTCGCTTCCAGTGACGGATGGCCGGTTCGTCACGCTCCACCGCCCGTCGCTCCGGACGTTGGCAACTGAAACCGCTGGCTCCGAGCAAACGCCAGACATGGCCAGGATGATACGTCACGCCTGTCAATTCTTTGATGAGCAAGGCCACTCGGGGCAGCGTCCAGAGCGCCGTTTTATAGCCGTACGCTGCCGGACCCGCCAGCAACGCTTGGGTGACTTGCTCGGTTTGTTCGGCGGTCAGTTTAGGTTTGGGACCTGCCGGCCCTTTGCTGGCCAGCGCGGCCGCCCCGCTTTTATCCAAGATATTCTTCCAACGGTAAGCCACCTGTCGGGCGACCCCCAAGCGCCGGGCTACCTCCGGAGCAGACCATTCCTTGGCAAACAGTTTGGCCGCCTGCAAACGTCGCTTTTCCATCTCTGCATGATCCCGGGTCTTCGACATGCCTTCATCTTACAACTCACCTAACCTATTGTCACTCTATTATGCGATTATCAATAGAAAGCCCATGTCTCGATGCACTCACCCAGCACCTGTCCACCAAACCGGGGCAAGGCCAGATCAGAGTGCCGGCGAGGACACCGGCGCTCCGGTGCATCCAGTGTCCGCTGATCCAGACCGTCCGCAAAAATGAAAAGCGCGATCCCGAGGGATCGCGCTTTCGTAAAGAGGATCGAGGCTGATTACTTCGGCAGCAGGTCGGCCACGAGAGACTTCTCTTCCTTCAACTCGTTCTCCGTCGCGGTGATCTTCGCGCGGCTGAATTCATTCACCGGCAGACCTTGCACGATCTCCCACTTCTTGCCGTCCGTGCGGATCGGGAAGCTGAACATGAGTCCTTTCTCGATGCCGTAGCTGCCGTCGGAGTTCACCGCCACGCTGAACCAATCGCCGGCCGGCGTCGGCGTGGTGAGGCGGCGGACGGTATCCACGACGGCGTTCGCCGCGCTGGCGGCGGAGCTGAGGCCGCGCGCTTCGATGATCGCCGCGCCGCGCTTCTGCACGGTGGCAATGAAATCCTTCTCCAGCCATTCGCGATGACCGATGACGTCGGTGACGGGACGACCCTGAATCTTCGCGTTGAAGAAATCAGGATACATCGTGGAGCTGTGGTTGCCCCAGATGCAGAGGTTGGTGATGGATTCGACGGGCGCGCCGGCCTTCTTCGCGAGCTGGGTGCGGGCGCGGTTTTCATCGAGCGCGGTCATGGCGAAGAACTGTTCGCGCGGCACGCCGGCGGCGCTGTTCATGGCGATGAGCGAGTTCGTGTTGCACGGGTTGCCGACGACGAGCGTGCGGATGTCCTTCGCGGCATTGCGCGCGATGGCCGTGCCCTGGCTGGTGAAGATCTTGCCGTTGGCGGAGAGCAGGTCCTTGCGTTCCATGCCGGGCCCACGCGGACGGGCGCCGACGAGCAAGGCCCAGTTCGCGCCCTTGAAGCCTTCGTTCAAATCGCTCGTCGGCACGCAGCCTTTGAGCAGCGGGAACGCGCAGTCTTCGAGCTCCATGATCACGCCGTTGAGCGCCTTGAGGGCTTTCTCGTCGGGGATTTCGATCAGGTGCAGGATGACGGGCTGGTTCGGGCCGAACATGGCGCCGGAAGCGATGCGGAAGAGCAGGGAGTAGCCAATCTGGCCGGCAGCGCCGGTCACGGCCACGCGAATCGGAGTGGTGTTCATAGTTCTTAAAAAAGAGGAGCGACTATAGGAGCGGGATTTTTCGGGACGCAATGATGAATTCTATCGCGGCAGCATTCGGGGAATGAATCGTGGAAAATAGTTTCGGAAATGCCGGAGGGAGACACGAATTTCACGAATGGCCACGAAGCGAATCAGATGCTGAAGTTTCAGAGAGCATTCTCTGCGATGTAATTCCTGCGATGTAATTCCTTCAGAACTTCATCCGCCGTCGTGATCGCCCTTGATTCGTGTTCATTCGTGGAATTCGTGTCGCACTTCACAGTCGAGGCTCACTGCGGCAGCAGTTCCTCCCAGCGCTGGATGCCGATGATGGGGAGCGCGAACTCGAACGCCTCGCGCCATTGGTCGGTGTCGGCCTTAAGGAAGACGTCGTAGATCAGTTTCTTCCGCGCGGGTTCGGCGATGGATTTGCCTGCGGTGTTACGTGCCCAGAGGCCGAGGTTCAAGCCGCCTTCCGCGCCGTGATCGACATGGCGATGAAGGATGAACGAATCGATGTCGGGGAGATTCGCCGTCTTGTAATACGCGTAGGCGTAGCCGGCGGCCTGCCAGCGTTCGCCGTCCGGTTTGTCCACGGTGTGAAAGCCTTGTTCGGACAGAATGATGTGGCGCGGTTGGCCGTGGTGAAGAAATTCGGTCTGTCGCAGGAAGCGCGGGAGGAGCTCGAGATTCTTGAAGGTGATGCGCGGCGTGTTGTCGTTCGTGGTCGCGCTTTTGTCATTCCAGGTGCGCGGCTCGAAGAGATTCTCCGGATACGGATGAAACGCGAGGTGCCATTCGAAGTCGCCCTGAGCTTTCGCACGGCGGTTGAAGTATTCGAGGAAGGGCCGGCCGGCGAAGGTTTGCTGTGCGTCGCCGCCGGGATAGCGAATGTTCCAGTGATGTTCGAGCGAGAGATAGAGGCGCGCGCTGGAGGACGTTTTGCGCAGGGCGGTGTTCGCGATGCGCGCGGTGCGCAGGTAATCCTCCGCGAACGTTTCCATCGAAACGCGGCCCATGTTCGCCCAGAACCAATGGCTGTTCACCTCGTTGCCGAGAATGAAGTTCACGACGCGACCGCCATAGTGGGCGTGCGCGTAGCGGTCGGCGAGGAACTCGACGCAGGCGCGAAAGTGGCGTGCGCCTTCCTCGGTGACGGTGTTGAACGCGCCGAGCCGATTCGGAGCGGACTTGTCGTAGTTGGGATGGAGGAGAAGCCGGTTCAGCTCCGCGTCGCCGGCCTGATACACAAGCAGGATCAGCGAGATAACGATGCCTTTCTCCGCAAGCGGACCGATCTGGCGGTCGAGCGATTCGATGTAGCCGCGGTGAAAATGAATCGTGTGGCCATCGACCTCCCACGGGAAACTGTTCGTGCGACGGCTGAGGTCGATCATCTGGCTGAAGTTGATGTTCAGCGCGGCGTGCTTGATGCCGAGCGCGATGGCGTCATCGACCATCTGCACTTGCAGGCCCTTCTTGCTGCTGACGATGGGGAAGGGCGTGTTGTAGGTGGCGACGTTGTCGAACCGTTCAACGAAGCGCGGCAACCCGACGGCTGCGGCAAGGCTCGCACCGCCTTCGCGCAACGCGACGAAGCTGGAGAAAAGCCGGTCGCGTTTGCCGTCGAATCGAGGAATCTCCAGAGAGAAGTCGTCCGACATTTCGGGAAGGCTGATGCTGGCGAGATTCGTTCGTGTGGCGAAGTCTCCGTGAGGTTGAAGTTCCGCGAGGCTCAGGCGATTGCCGCCGGTCGCACCTTGAATGAACAACGTGTCGCGCGTGGCGGTGACCTTGGTGACGCCGACGGTGGCCGCGCTCAGTCGGGCCGTCAGCGAGGCGTTTGCAGCAATGCAAAGAAACGCAGCGAGGGCGTGAGCGAAAGTGGATTTGAAGAATGCCATGCGCGGTTGAAGACGACGCCAACCGCGCAAAGCTTCAAGGTCTTCGCGAGGAAAACCTCAACCCAGCGCCGCCATCTGGCGTTTTCCTTCCGTGAGGAAGTCCAGGTAGTAATGCAGGCGCTCCTTCATTTCCTTCCGTGGTACGATGGCATCGATGAGGCCGCGATCGAGGAGGAATTCAGCCGTCTGGAAGCCTGGCGGCAACTCCGCCTGCGTGGTGTCCTTGATGACGCGTGGTCCGGCGAAGCCGATCATCGCGGACGGTTCGGCAAGGATGAGATCGCCGACGCTCGCGTAGCTGGCCATCACGCCGGCGGTGGTCGGGTGCGTGAGAATGCTGATGTAGGGCAGCTTCGCCTTGGCATGATAGGCGAGGGCGCCGCAGGTCTTGGCCATCTGCATGAGGCTGAACATGCCTTCATACATGCGCGCGCCGCCGCTGGTGGAGATGATGATGACGGGCACGCCGCGGTCCGTGGAGGCTTCGATGAGGCGCGTGAGCTTTTCGCCGACGACGGAGCCCATCGAGCCGCCGAGGAACGCGAAATCCATGACGCCGAGGCCGACCTTGAACTCGCCGATCTTGCCGATGCCGGTGATGACCGCGTCCTTGAGCTGGGTGGATTTCTGATAAGCATCGAGCTTGGCTTCGTAGGACGAGACGCCGGTGAACTTGAGCACGTCCACGCTGGTCATGTCCGCGTCCATCTCCTCGAAGGAACAGGTCTCGACCAGGGAATGAATGCGTTCGCGGGCGCCGATGGGAAAATGGTGGCTGCACTTCGGGCAGACCTTCAGGTTCTCGTCGAGTTCCTTGTCGAAGACCATCGTCTCGCACTTGGGGCACTTGGTCCACAGACCTTCGGGAATCTCCTTCTTGCGCTGCTTGCCACCGATCTTCGGTTTCTTGAGAAACGTGGTTTCCGTGGTCGCCGGAGGCGGCGTCACGGCCGGTTCCACGTCGAAGCCCAAAGATTTCTTGGTGAACGAGGTCGTAGCCATAAATTTAAGGTGCGGTCAGTCTAACAAACCGCGCGCCACCGTCCATACACAAACTTCGGTCGCGCCACAAGCCCGGAGCACGGCGGCACAAGCGCTTGTGGTCGCGCCGGTGGTCAGGACGTCATCCACCACAATCAGTCGTTTGCCCCGGATCGCGTCCGCCTGGGCCGCCGCCGCGAAAGCGTCCTGCATGTTCTTTGCGCGTTCCGCGCGGGAGAGGCGGGTTTGCGTCAGGGTTGGATTCACGCGGCGGAGCCATTTCGTCTGAAGCGGAATCCCCGTCTCCTGGCTCAAGCGCGCGGCGAGATGTTCCGCCTGGTTGAACTCCCGCTCCGCCTCCTTCGCCGGATGCAGCGGCACGGGGATGATGCCGTGCCATGTGCCTTCGCGCAGGGCCGGCGCGGCCTCGCGAACGAGGAGGTTTGCCAGGAACGGCTCGAACCAGAGCGAGCGCCCGTATTTCCAGCGGTGAATGATGTCCAGCACCATGCCTTTGGCGGCGACGGACGAGCGCGCGTTCGAAAAGGCGAGGTCGAGTTCACGGCAGTTCGCGCACTCGAATCGGTCCGAGATTTCTCCCTCGAATGGCGAGCCGCAGCGGTCGCACATCGGCGGGACGATGAAGCGGACGTTCCCCCAGCACCCGGTGCAGACGTAACCTTCCGCCGCCGTCGCACGGGCGGAGCGGCAGACCTGGCAGACATCCGGGTAGAGGAATGTCAGGCTGGCTTCGGCGAGTTCGCGGAGCTTGTCCGTCAGGGCCATTTGGTTGCGGGAGAGAATCGCCCGATCCCGACGCGACGGCAATTCCTTTGCGCGTCGCCATGCGGGCCGCAACACAACCCCCGCCCGGCTTGACCTTTCCCGGCCATTCGCGGACGCTGCCCGAGGCTGCGGCGAATTGATGCTGCGCCGCACTAAATCAATGACCTCAAAACTCATCCCCATCCTCGTGGCGGCCACCGCCGTGGCCTGCTCCGCGAACGCACAAACAAAAATGGAACTCAAAGACCTCAAGCAGAAAGCCAGCTACTCCATCGGAGCCGACATCGCCGCCAACATGAAGCGGCAGGAACTCGACATCGATGTGAAGGCGCTCACTGCGGGCTTTGCCGACGCCTTCGCCGGCGGGAAAATGCTCCTCACCGAAGCCGAAATGAAGGACGTCATCGCCCAGTTCCGCACCGATCTCATGGCGAAAATGGAGGCGAAGCAAAAGGTCGATGGCGACAAGAACGTCAAGGCCGGCGAAGCCTTCCTCGCGGCCAACGCCAAGAAAGAAGGCGTGAAAGTCACCGCCAGCGGCCTCCAATACAAAGTGCTCAAGTCCGGCAAGGGCACCAAGTCCCCGAAAGCCACCGACACCGTGAAGGTCCACTACCACGGCACGCTCATCGATGGTTCCGTGTTCGACAGCTCGGTGGACCGCGGCGAGCCCATCAGCTTCCCGTTGAACGGCGTGATTCCCGGCTGGACCGAAGGCGTCCAGCTCATGAAAGAAGGCGACAAGTTCCAGTTCACCATCCCCTCCAAGCTCGCCTACGGCGAACGCGGCGCGGGCGGAAAGATCGGCCCGAACAGCACGTTGGTCTTCGACGTGGAACTCATCGCCATCGAAGGTGCAAAATAGGCAGGTTCATTTCCATCGATTCCCTTGGGGGGGTGACGAGCAATCGCCGCCCCTTTTGCATTCCAGCAAAAGGCGCTGATTCTGAATGTATCCATGGCCGTTCAGAATCTGTGGGAGCATTTCACGTCTCCTTAATCC
>JBDHQG010000213.1:0-7117 GCA_039806925.1 Limisphaerales bacterium | reverse complement strand
TGCATCGTCACGACGGTGGAATTCAACGTGGAGCAAATGCACAAGGGCGCTGCGGCGAAAGATCTGCGACTGGAATTCCTCGGCGGGACCGTGGGCGAGGACACGATGGAGGTGCAGGGTGTTCCCAAATTCCGCGCGGGTGAACGCGTGATCCTGTTCTCCGAGAACAACGGCAGACAGTTCTGCCCGCTCGTGGGAATTCATCACGGCAAGCTCGTCATCGAACACGACGCGCGGTCCGGATCGGATGTTGTGCTGCGACATAATCGCCAGCCGATCTCCAGCGCCAGCGACATCGGCGCGGATGGAACACCACCTCTCGTCGCCGCCGGACAGACCACGATTCAGCAACCGCTGCGAGTCGAAGCGTTCCTGGACGCCTTGAACAGGGAACTGCATAAGGGAGCCCGCCCATGAAAGCGATTCTGTCCCGACATCGGGCGGCGAAGACAGGCGGGGCGCTCGCCGGTTTCCGAGTTCAATGGCGCCGCTGGCTGGCGTTGACGCTCGTGCTCAACGCATACATCGCGTCCACCGGGCTCGGCTTCGTGATTTCTCATCCCACCGCCCGCTGGCCGGCTGGCGAAATCAAATTTCGCACCATGCTCGGAGAGGCCGGACGCACGTTGACCGATGGACAAACGTCGTGGGACGCGGTCGCCATCGATGCCGCGGCGCTTTGGAACGAAGACCTTCAACCCGTGCGCCTCGCCGTCACGCCTGTCGCCGGCGCGCCGGGTTCCCGCGATGGCGTGAGCCAGGTGGCCTGGAGCGACACGGTTTATGGGCAATCATTCGGCGGCGCGATTGCCGTGGCCATCACCTGGAGTTCCGGCAGCAAGGTGGTGGAATCGGACATTCTCGTGAACGAAACGGAGCAGTGGGATTCCTTTCGCGGAACGCTGTCCGGCCACGGTTTCATGAACGATCTCCGTCGGGTGCTCGCGCATGAACTCGGCCATTCGCTCGGTTTGAATCACCCGGATGAGGATGGGCAGAACGTGAACGCCATCATGAACAGCATCGCGTCCGATGTGGATGAGCCCGTCGCGGACGACATTGCCGGCATCCTGTTCCTCTTTCCGCCCGAGGCCGCCAAGCCCAGCGTCGCCATCAAGTCTCCCGCCGCCGGCGCGCGAATCTTCGACGAGACCGTTGTCGTGGCCGGAACCGCGTCCGACAACGCGCTGGCCGAGCGGGTGGTGTATCAACTCAATGGCGCCTCCGCCGTGGACGCCGAGACGACCAACGTCGCGCCGGCCATCCATTGGTCCGCCACGGTGATGTTGCGCCCCGGCAACAACACCTTCGCCGTCCAAAGCATGGACACCTCGGGGAACGTTTCCTCGACGGCGACTCGAAGCTTCTTCCGCGTCGTGACCAATGTCATCCAACTGCTCACCTCCGGCTTTGGAACCGTGAGTCCCAGCCTGAACGGGCTCGGGCTGGAAATCGGCCGCAGCTACACCGTCACCGCAATTCCCGCCGCCGGCCATGTCTTCTCGAACTGGAGCGGCGACATCCCCGCCACTTCCGCGCGCTTGACGTTTCTGATGCAATCCAACCTCCAGTTGCAGGCGAACTTCGTCACGAATCCGTTCGCGCCCGCCGTCGGCAACTTCAACGGATTGTTCATGGAGACGAATGTCGTCCGTCACGAAAGCTCCGGCAGTCTCACGTTGAAACTTACCGCAAAGGGCGGCTACTCAGGAAAATTGCTGCTGGCGGGCAGGAGCCATTCGTTCAGCGGAACCTTCGATCTGCTGGGCCGCGGCACCAACCAGATCAAGCGCAGCGGCACGAATCTCCCGCTGGCCCTCTCGCTGGAACTAGGATTGAGCAGCGGCGATGCGAATCACCTGAGCGGCTCCGTGAGCGATGGCAGCTGGGCCGCCGCGCTGCGCGCGAACCGCTCCGTGTTCAACGCCGCCACCGCACCGGCTCCGATGGCCGGCAGCTACACCTGGGTTGTCGCCGGAACCAACGACCCGGCGGGACCAGCGGGCGATGGTTACGCCACGGGCAAAATCGATGCGGCGGGCGTGTTGAAGCTGACCGGAAAACTGGCGGACGCGACGAGCCTTTCGATCAAAACCACGGTGGCGCCCGGCGGCGAGTGGCCGCTCTACGCGCCGCTCTACTCGGGCAAAGGATCGATTCTCGGCTGGATGACGGTGACCAATGATCCCGCCTCAGCCTGGGGTTCAGTGAACTGGTTCAAGCCGGCGGCCACGAAAGGATTGCACGCCGCCGGCTTCACGCATCGCACCGTGCTGTCCGGCTCCTCCTACACGCCGCCCGCCACGAAAACCAATCGCGTGCTGCAAATCACCAACGGCATTGCGACGTTCAGCGGAGGCAACCTCGGCGCGCCGGTGGAATGCCGTTGGACGCTCGGCGCGGACAACAAGGTGATCTCGACAAACGCCGGATTCAGCCTCGCGCTGACCACGGCGAGCGGATTGTTCAAAGGCTCGTTTGTCGATCCCGCCACCCTGCGCAACTACGCGTTCAACGGCGTGGTGTTGCAAAACACGAACACGGCCTCGGGATATTTCGCCGGAACCAATCAAAGCGGCTGGGTGTTCCTCGAATCCGCGCCGTAGCTCCAGGCCGGCGAGTGAAACGAATCGACATCCGCCGCCGCAACGGGTATTCCAGCGGCGGGCTTGAGATGACCAGACAACATGGCGAGGTTGCACATCCAGATTGAAGACGGTTCCTTCGTGGTCCGCGAATTGAACTGGGGCGTCACCCGCATCGGACGCTCTTCCGAGAACGACATCACCATCGCCCATCCCTCCCTGTCGCAAAGGCACTGCGAGCTGGAGCTGGGACCGGGATTTCTGAAAGTGCGCGACCTCGGCTCGACCAACGGCACGTTCATCTCCGACCGGCCTGTGACGGAGGCGAACCTCGCGCCCGGCGACCGGTTGCGGTTGGGTCATGTGCTGACCACCGTGGAATGGTCACAGGAAAATGTGGTCGTTCCCGACATCGAGGTTCCCAAGCTGCCATCGTCGATGGATCTCGGGGACGGCGTCCTCAGCTGCATCCGGCATCCCGCGACGGTGGCGTCGTGGCACTGCGCCGCGTGCGACAAATATTTCTGCTCCGGCTGCATCAAGGACGTGCGGCTGGTCGGGCGTCCTCCCCGCCGCATCTGCCCCGAGTGCAGCCAGCCCGTCGCGCTCGCGCCGTGGGCGGACGGAAACCGTCGCAAGGAATCCCTGTGGAAACGGATCAAGTCCACGCTCAAGCGCGCGGCCGGCGGGAGCTGAGCAGCCTTTACTCGCTGAAGCGCACGCGTCCGCTCTGGTTGGTGCCCGGAAAGAAACCCCATCCCTGGTTTTGCTTCTGGTGAACGGCGCCCTTGAACGGGAACGTTCGCGAACCATCAGGCGTCGTGACGGAGCCGCTGAACAAACCGGAGGACGGGCTGATCGTGAGGGTCAGCCGGTTGGTGCCAAGATTGGTGACCTTGTTGTTCGCCATCGAAACATCGTTGATGAAACTCTCGTCAAGGTTGCCGGACGAAAACTGCGCGCGCCCCGCGCTGAAGCCCAGGATCGGGTCGCTGCTGTTCGTGGGGGCGAAGTAGCTTGATCCCGTCAACTCGTGGCGGACCGCAAAGCCGTCCGGATAAAATCTGTCCGACGCATTGGCCGGCTTCACCCAGTTCAACTCGCCCGTGAAACTCGCCTCGTGGCTCTCCGCAAACACCACCCAGTTCAAGACCGATCCGCGACCGGAATACAGAGGCACGTAGAGCGGCCAGTAGCCGGCCTTCGACAAGGTCGCGCCCTGGGAAATCCTGGTGCCATCCGCCAGCGTCGCCGACAACTTCACGCGCCCGCCGGCATCGACATTGACCGTGCCATACGAGAACCCGGCCGGCTCAGTCGCCGGGTCTTCCCCGCCCGGAATCACCATCGTATACCGCCCGGCCTGCGGCGCCGGATTCGTGCGCTTGTCGAAGAGCACCCGGCTGCACAACACCGACGCCGTCCACGTCCCATCGCTCACCGTGCCCGTGATCTCATCGCTGCCGCCGAACAGATCGATCTGCAGGACCACCGTCAAGGCGTTCGTTCCAGCGCGGGGAAGGGAGTTGGTCGCGGTTCCGTCCGCCGCGAATTTTCCGCTGAACGAATAACGCGCGCCGCCCAGCGTCACGCGCGCCGAATACCCGCCGAGCTCCGTGGTCTGGACCGTCATGAAACCCGCGCTCGCGTGACGGCTCACTTCAGCATCGTAGCAAAGCCCCTCGTACTGACCCGCCACCGCGATGAACGGAATCACGCGAAAATTCGCCTCCAGCACAAACCCGGCTTGCATCGTGAAGGTCAACGGATTCGCCGCGGATTCAACGTAGCCGCTCCAGCCGGCAAACTCGTGTCCGCGAGCCGGCGTCGCCTGCACGGTGTAACTCCTGCCGACATCCAGCAGCGCGCCATCGCGCAACGGTTTCACCACGCCGTCGCCGTTCACCGCAATCGTGAGAGGGCTGACCTCCACGAACACCACCGCGCGGACGACCTCGGCCGGCGGGTTGACGGCATCGCGCGCACGGACGCGAATCATGTTCGTGCCGGGCACCAGTCCCGCGAGCGACACCGACCAGTTCGCCGTGCCGTCCGCCGGGATGTAATCGCTCGTCTCAAATTCATTCTCCAGCCGCGCCTCCACCAGCGTGACGGCCACGTTGTCGGAAGCCCGGCCCGTCACGAGAATCGTATCGTTCGTCTGGCGCGCATTTGCGGCGGGACTCGTGATCGTGATCGTCGGCGCCGTCTCGTCCGGCGGCGGCTCGGGCAGCTGCGTGACCGTCAAAATCTTGCCGCCGATGCGCAGCTTCGCCGTGCGCGAACTGGAGCCCTCATTCGGATCGCAGCTCAGCACCACCTCGCCGCTGCCCGTCCCGGACGCGCCGGAGAGAATCCCCAGCCAGGTGGCCCCGTCCGTGATGTTGACCGCCGTCCAATCGCAACCCTCCGACGCCGTCACCATGATCGGCTCGGAACTGCCGCCGGCGGCGGCGAACACCACCCTGTTCGTGCCCAGCTCATACGCGCAAGCGTCGTTGTCCGCCACCGTCACCACCGTGCTGGCAACACCTCCAGGCACCGCCTCGCCGGTGATGTCGATGAAGATCGTTTCGCTCTCCTCATGCACCCCGTCGTCGATGAGCGGCACGAAGAACGACAAGCTGCGGACGCCCGGCCCGAAGGTCAGCGTGCCGTTCGTGGGATGATAATCCGCCTCCGACACCGCCGTGCCGCCGCCGCTGTCCACCGTGGCGAAATCAACCGTCAACGTTCCGGCCGACCCCCCGCTGCGCGAGACCGTCACCTTCACCGATCCGGCCGACTCGTTTGCGGAATACGAACTGGCGCTGAAGCGGAGCGTCCCGGACTGCGCGCCGCCATTCACGATGCCCGCGAGCAGGCACAGGATGGGAACAATGGTTCGGGAAGAAATCATCGACAGGAACTTCATAGTGACTGGCGCGTGTGAACTCGTCTTTATTTGGCCGCCGCATCCAACCGCAGCGGCGTGCAATGGATTTCGGGAGGGTGTCCGGCGGCAGGCGGTTTATCAATCATGAACTTGGCTCCGACGAAGCAGCGCGGCATGGCGCAGTTCGCGTCTTCATCCCGGAGGGATGGCAGATGGTAGCCGGTGGGAAGGCGCGACCAGCGGGAGCACCGCGCCCACCGGTCATCTTGGGGAAGAATTCCCTGCGCCCCGGCGGGGCGCATGTCGGGGTTCGGGTTCATTCGCCCCGCCGGGGCGCGGCCTCGTTTGGTTGACCCATCCAGTGGGTGCGCGTTCGCTTCCCACCGGCTACCTTCATCCGCGCCTCCGGCGCTGCGAACGTCGGCAGGCGCGAGTGGTAGCCACCGAAGTGACGAGGTAGATACGGGCCCGCTGTCCGAACGGATCCCCCCTCCTCACGTCGGCTGCGGAAGGAGCGCGGCTGTATCGTCCTCGACCAGCCGCAGCAACTTTCCTTCGATCGACCCGCTGCGGCTGGTCGAGGACGACACAGCCGTGGTCTGTTGCGATTACTTGAACATCGCGTGTTTCCGGTCGCCGCCGGAGAGGGTGTAGGCCGTCAGGTCCGCGACTTCGTTCGCCGTGAGCAGGCCAAGCAGTCCCTCGGGCATGGGGGAGACTTTCGAGAACTCGATGCTCTTCACCTTCTTGCGGTCGATGGTTTCCTGCTGGAAGGGATTCGCCGCGTCGGTGTTCACCATCACGTTATCGTTGTTCAGATTCACGATCACGCCGGTCACCGTCTCACCGTCGTTCTTGGTGACGACGATGGGCGCGAACTGTTCGTTGATCTCCTTGCTCGGGTTGAGGATTTGATCGAGGAAATCGCGCGCGGAGTAGCGTCCGCCCGCGCCGGTGAGGTCGGGGCCGGTCATGCCGCCTTCGTTGCCGAAGCGGTGGCACGCGAAGCAGCCGGCGGCGGCGAACATCTTGCGGCCGTTCTCGAAGCTGCGTTTCTTCAACTTGCCTTCCACTTGCGGCGCGAGCGTGTCGAGCTTCCAATCGTTCACGGTGGTGCGGCCGGCGAAGACTTCGGCCATCGCGGCGAGCGGGGATTTCATCACGGGCTTCTTGGCGAGGACGGTGGCGAGGGCGGTCTTCTCGCTGTCGCTCAGGCTGGCCTCGGCGTCGGTGCGGATGAATTCGAGAAACTTCTCGAAACTCGCGCCGCCGCGGTAGTTCGCGGCCTTGAGGAACCACTCGAACTGCGCGGTGCGGAGCGCGGTGGTCCAGCCGGCCTTGAGGAAACGAATGGAGCGGGCGTATTCGAGCTGCTCTTCCTGGCCGGGCGCGGCCTGGATCGCGGCGATGGCTTTCGCGGCGAGCGTGGGCGACTGCATCGAGGCGAGCGTTTCGCAGAGGAGCCAGTTCAGGTCGAAGCTCGGCGCGGGAAAGCGGGAATCAATCTGCGCCAGCACGCGGGCGCGGGCGTCGCCTTCCGGCTGGCCGAAGCGCACGAAGTGGATGCCGTAGGTGCGGACGAGTGTGAGGCGTTGCTCGTGGTTGAGCTTGTCCCAATTGAGCTTCGCGAGCGCGTCGAGCATCTTCGCGCCGAGAA
>JBDHQG010000212.1:0-7160 GCA_039806925.1 Limisphaerales bacterium | reverse complement strand
TGCTGATGCGTTTCACCCGCTGCGACCGGGGAACGGTCGCGGTCCGCGACAATCGGGTATCGCGAACGGAGGCTTGGGGCGTCCGTTGTCGCCCGCCGCGATTCCTCTCTCTTGATTTCCCGGTGCGCTTCACTACGCTCTCACTCCCTAGATTATGGAACTGAGCAATGATGAGATTCGTCGGTATTCGCGACACCTGATTCTGCCCGAGGTCGGCCTCGCCGGTCAGAAGAAGATCAAATCCACCAGCGTCCTGTGCATCGGCGCGGGCGGGCTGGGCTCGCCGATTTCGATGTATCTCGCGGCGGCGGGCGTGGGACGCCTCGGCCTCGTTGATTTCGACACGGTGGATTTCTCGAACCTCCAGCGCCAGATCGTTCACGGCACGGAGGACGTCGGCCGTCACAAGGGCGAATCCGCGCGCGACACGATCAAGAGCATCAACCCGAACGTTGACGTGGTGCTTCACAGTGTCCGCCTCTCCAGCGAGAACGCGATGGACATCATCAAGCAATACGACGTGGTGGTGGACGGCACGGATAATTTCCCGACGCGCTACCTCACGAACGACGCGTGTGTGTTGCTCAAGAAGCCGAATGTTTACGGATCGATTTTCCGCTTTGAAGGCCAGGCCAGCGTCTTTGCACCGCATCTGGGCGGGCCGTGCTACCGCTGCTTGTATCCAGAACCGCCGCCGCCGGGCATGGTCCCGAGCTGCGCGGAAGGCGGCGTGCTCGGCGTGCTTCCGGGCATCGTCGGCTGCATTCAGGCCACGGAAATTCTCAAGCTCGCCATTGGCAAGGGCTCGTCGTTGATCGGACGCCTCGTGCTGTTCAACGCGCTCGACATGAAGTTCAAGGAGCTGAAGCTCCGTCGCGATCCGCAATGTCCGCTCTGCGGCGACAAGCCGACCATCAAGGGGCTGATCGATTACGAGCAGTTCTGCGGCATTCCGACCGAGCCGGTGAACCCGGCGTCGAACCCGGACGAAGTCACCGTGCAGGAAATGAAGAAGGCGCTCGACGATCCGAAGCTCGGCATCAAGGTCATCGATGTGCGCGAGCCGGACGAATACCAGATCGCGAAGGTCAACGGCGTGCCGCTGCACCCGCTCAGCACGTTGCCGCAGACGTTCACCAACCTGGATCCGAACGTGCAGTATTACCTTCACTGCAAGGGAGGCGTCCGCTCGATGAAAGCCCTGAAGTTCCTCCGCGAACAGGGCTTCAAGTACCTGAAGAGCGTGAAGGGCGGCATCGGCGCGTGGTCCGACGAGATCGACCACAACGTGCCGAAGTACTGAGGCGCTTGTTATCTTGAACGGCGGGAAAAGAATCCAATTCTTTTCCCGCCGTTCTATTTTGCATCCTGTTCGTTGACGCATTGGCGGTTTGCTGCTGTCCTACCGCCGTGCTGAATTCCAAACTTTTTTCCCTGGTGTTCCGCGCGATGCGTTCGCCGGCGTCGTTGGCGCTGGCGGGAACGATCGGTCTCGCCGCTTCGTTGCACGCGCAGAAAGTCCCCGTCATCGAAAAATCCCTGCCGAACGGCATGACGCTCCTCATGGTCGAGCGGCATGACGATCCGACCATCGCCGGCGGCTGGGTGGCGCACGTCGGCAGCGCGAACGAGCGGCCGGGCATCACGGGCCTCGCGCACCTCTTCGAGCACATGATGTTCAAGGGGACGCCGACGCTTGGCACGAAGGATTACAAGAAAGACCTCAAGATCATCGCCGAGCAGGAAAAGATTCGCGAGGAGATGCGCAAGGAAGAGTCGAAGATGCGCGCGGCGTGGCGCAAGGGCGAGATCGACGACTTGCAGAAGCCCGAGAATAAAACCGCGCGGTATAAGGAACTGGAGAAGCAGTTCAACGCATTGATTGCCCAGCAGCGCGAGATTCTCGTGAAGAACGAGTTCGACCGCGTGTACACGCTGGGCGGCGCGTCGGGCATGAACGCGTTCACCTCCACGGACATCACGGGTTACTTCATCACCGTACCGGCAAACAAGCTGGAGCTCTGGATGTGGATGGAATCGGAGCGCCTGCTGCGTCCGGTGTTCCGCGAGTTCTACGCGGAGCGCGACGTGGTGTTCGAGGAACGCCGAATGCGGACGGAGTCCACGCCGCTCGGGAAATTTTCGGAAGCCTACGAGTCGATGGTCTGGACGTCGCATCCGTATCACTGGCCGACGGTCGGCTGGCCGTCGGACATCCCGGCGATTTCCAAGAAACAGGCGGACGAGTTTTATTCGCTCTATTACAGCCCGCAGAACATCACGCTGATTTTGGTGGGCGATTTCAAGGCAGCCGAGGCGGAGGCGCAGGCGCTGAAGTATTTCTCCCGCATCCCGCGCGGCAAAAGCGATCCGCCGGATGTGGTGACGCTCGAAGTCGAGCAGTTGGCCGAGAAACGCATGTATGCCGAGGCGGAGGCGAATCCGCAGGTGGACATCGCGTGGCACACGGTGCCGTTCGGTCATCGTGATGTCTATCCGCTGAACATTCTCGCGCAGATTCTTTCCACCCGCACCGGACGGCTCTACAAGGGCTTGGTGCTCGGCAAACAGGTGGCGACGGAGGTGCAGGCCGGGCCGGACACGCGCAAGTGGCACGGGATGTTTTATGCGAGCGGTGAGGCGAAGGAAGGCCACACGCCGGAGGACGTGGAGAAGGCGATCTACGAGGAACTCGACAAGCTCAAGAACGAGGACGTGCCGGAGAACGAATTGCAGAAGGTGAAGAACAACTTCGCGGCCTACGAATTCCGCCGGCTGACGTCGAACATGTCGATCTTGATGCAGTTGATCCAGGCGGATGGTCATGGCGACTGGCGCGAGATCAACAACGCTGGTCCGCGGCATCAGGCGGTGACGGCGGCGGATGTTCGCCGCGTGGTGAACAAATACTTCACGAAGGAGAATCGCAACGTGGCGATTTACACGCGCAAAGCTGAGAAGTCCGGCGCAAGTGCGGACATGCCTGAACTCAGCGGGCTGAGCGATGAACAGAAGTCGGCGGTGAAGGCGATGGCGGCGCGGGTGAAACAGGAGAAGGATGCGGCCAAGCTGAAGGCGGCGCTGGCGCGCATGGCGGATGCGGAAGGCAGCGCGGATGAAAAGTTGAAGGTGATGATCCAGATTCAAAAGAAGCTCGTGCAACAACGCATCGAGGAGCTGAAGTAACATGAAAGCAATTCAAACCCTTTGCGCCCTCGCGTTCGTGGGTGTCACGATTTGCGCGAACGCCGAAGTCTCCACCGTCAAACCCGCGCCTGGAAAAGTTCCGGATCGTCCGGAGAAGTTGAAGCATCCGGCGCTCGTTTACGAACCGCCGGTGCAGGAGGATTACCGCGTGCAGTTGAAGAGCGGTCCGGTCGCCTACGTCGCCGCGGATCGCGAGCTGCCGCTCGTGAGCATCGCCATTTACGTGCGGACGGGTGACTATCTGGAGCCGGAAAACAAGGAGGGTGTCACGGATCTCGCCGGCTACCTGCTCGCGCGCGGCGGCACGCAGTCGAAAACGGCGGAGGAGCTGGAGGAGCGCCTCGCGTTTCTCGCGGCGAATCTCAGCTCCGGCGTCGGCGATACGCAGGGCAGCCTTTCGTTGAATCTGCTCTCGAAGGATTTGGACGAGGGGCTCGCCATCATTCGCGAGTGCCTGACCGCGCCGCGTTTTCAGGAAGACAAGTTCGCGCTGCGCAAACAGCAGCTCCTGCAGGAGATCAAGAAGCGCAATGACGACTCGTCGGACATCGAGGCGCGCGAACGGGAGATTCTTTCCTACGGCGAAAAATTCTGGCGGAACCGTTACTCCACCGAAGCTTCGCTCAACTCGGTGTCGCTGGACGACGTCCGCGCGTTTCACAAGAAGTGGTTTCACCCGGCGAACTTCATCGTGACGGCGAGCGGCGACTTCGACCGCGCGGCGATGCTTCAGAAGCTGGAGAAGCTCTTCGCCGACTGGCCGTTCACGGGCGACAAGGCGCCGGCGGTCCCGACGAACACGGAGTTTGCCAGGCCGGGCGTGTATCTGGTGGAGAAGGATGTTCCACAGGGCCGCGTGTCGATCCTGCTGCCCGGCGTGCTGCGGGACAATCCGGACATCTACGCGATTGCCGTGATGAACAGCGTGCTCGGCGGCGGCGGCTTCACCTCGCGCATCATGAACCGCGTGCGTTCGGACGAGGGGTTGGCCTACTCGGCGTTCTCCAGCTTCCGCGGCGGCACGTATTATCCGGGGATTTTCTTCGCGGGATTCCAGTCCAAGTCACGCACGGTGGCCTATGCGACGAGCATCGTGATTGAAGAGCTGAAACGGATCGCGTCGGAGCCGGTGACCGCGGAGGAGCTGAACACGGCCAAGCGCAGCTTCATCGACACCTTCCCGCGCAGCTTCTCGACGAAAGGCCAGACGGTGGGGGCGTTCGCGCAGGACGAATTCACCGGGCGTTATCCGAAGGAGGCGGATTACTACAAGAAGTATCGCGGCCGCATCGACGCCGTGACGGTGGCGGACGTGCAGCGCGTCGCGCAGAAGTATCTCGACACGTCGAAGCTGGTGATTCTCGCGGTGGGCCAGAAGGAGGAGATTCTCAAGGGCCACCCGAACCATCCCGTGATGCTGAAGTCGCTCGCTGGCGACAAGGTCACCGAGCTGCCGCTGCGCGATCCGCTGACGATGAAGCCGGTGGCGAAGTAGGCGGACGGCAAACCTTTGAACGCAGGCCGCGACGGAACGTGTTCCGTCGCGGCCTGCTTGTTCGGGCTGCTACTTCCCGCAGCAGGCGGCGCAGTCCTTGCCGCAGCACTTGGCGCAGGCTTCCGCGCCCTGCTTGCAGCAGGCTCCGTCGCAGCCTTTGCCGGAGTGGCGGGTGGAGGCGCATCCAATCAGGCTGAGGGACGCAAATGCGATGAGGGCGCTGAGGATTAACTTGGTTTTCATGTGGTTCTTCGTTTTGTTTTGGAGTGGCTTTTGAGGCGGTTCGCGCCGTTTAACACAATCCCGGCTACCATCGCATCAACTGGTGGATGAGTACGACGACGGATGGATCGTCGGGAAAGATGACCGGTAAATCCACGGCGCGCGCGGTTCGGTCCCCGGCGCGGCGGCACTTCACCTTCACCGGGCAGCCGCAGGCGCTGTAGAGGAACGTGATTTCATGCTCGGCACCTTCCTTCCAGATTTCGCCAACGGTCCGGCCCAGCTCCTTGATGCCTGCTTCGAGGATGGAGCTGGGATTGCGCGAGCCATCTACGGTGAGCAACCGGCCGGAGCCGTCGTCGATCAGGATGGTCAGGGCGTTTCCGGCGAAGGTGCTCGCGGTGTTTGTGGACGGAACGATTCGGCTGCTCCACAGCGTTTCGCCGGTGCGCTTGAAAATGAGCGACCCGGTGCCAGGCCGCTCCATGCTGACGTGCATCGACATGTGAAGTTTTTTCCCGTCAGGAGTCGGTTCCCCGTAGGCGTCGAGGATGGCGAAGACTCGTCCGGTGCCGCCATCGGGCTGGTGTCGCCGTTCAATTTGCTGGATGGCTTCGGCGATGGTCGGAGGCGGACCGCCGAAGTCGAGTTCCACCGTCACCATCAGCGCGGTGTTGACCTCCGTGGTGGCCGTGTTGGAGCTGGCGACAACGTTGCGGGATTCAGGGGCCGGGGGTTTGCGGTTCAACGCAAAGGCGACCAGCCCGACTGCCAGCAGACCAACGAATGCCATGGCGAGAGGCGACCAGCCGGCGTTGGTTCTGCCGGACGCGGATGCTTGATGCCGTGATTTGGCCATGAACGTTTGCCGGACGCGGCCGTGTCACTTGGCCTTCTTCTCCGCCGCTTCGATCTTCGCGATGTATTTCGCGGTGTCCTTCTTGAAGTTCTTCAGGCAGGACTTGCAGCACAGCTTCACTTCGCGGCCCTCGTGGACAAACGAGTAGGGCTTCATGCTCGGATCGCTCCCGATCTTTTCATCGGAGACGATGCAGGTGTCGAGCGGGTAGGGCTTGGCCTTTTTGGCTTCGGCGGCGCTGGCGCTGGCGACGAAGAGGCCGGCCAGAAGGGAAACGGAGAGGAGACGCAGGATGTGCTTCATAATTTTCACGTTGTTTATACGTTTGGTTGCGGCAATTCACTCAAAAACTTTTCAGCAAACGCATCCTGATGCCATGAACCGTCCGTCGGGCCCTCCCAAAGTCAGCCTCTGGCAGCGGTTTGTGAACGGGCGGTTGAACGGCGGCCCGCGGCCTGGCGGGGCTTCGCGCCGCTGGCATCCGGCGCGGTTTGGGGCGATACTGGGTTCAATCAAAAGCCTATGAAAACTCTCGCGCGGATTACCTGTCTCCCGGCTGTGCTGGCGGCCATCTGGACCACGGGTTGCACTCACAGCTCGCTTCGTTCGGCGCGCAACGGACTGCCCGTTCTTCCAGCGGAGATCGCCACGGAATACGCGTATTCCAAGGTGCCGGACTTCGACGCCGCGGAAAAAATCATCGATGAAACATCCAGATACGTCGTGCGCCGGGTGCAGTTGAAACCTCCCGGTGAAAGCGCGGAATCGAAGCGCCGGATTACAGTCGATCTCTACGCCGTGCGGGGCGCGGGAAAATCGCCGGTCGTCATGGTGCTGCCGATGGCCGGCGGCGGTTATGCCATCGAACGCCACTTCGCCGGCTACTTCGCGGGACGCGGTTACTCGGCGGTGATCGTGCATCGCGACAAAATTCCCAAGGACCAGCAGATGATCGAGAATCTGGACCCGATGATTCACCGGATGATTCTCGATCACAAACGGGTGATCGACTGGATCGAAACGCAGCCGGGGCTGGATGCGTCACGCGTCGGCATATTTGGAATCAGCATGGGCGGCATCAAGGGCGCCATGCTTGCGCCGCTGGAAAACCGGATTCGCGCGGCGATCATCGGTCTCGCGGGCGGCGACCTGCCGCACATCCTTGCCTACTCGACCGAGCCGGGGCTGGCGAAGAAACGCGAGGAGTTTCTCAAGGAACGAAACCTCACCCCCGAACAAGCCGAGGCGGAGCTGCGAAAGATCGTCAAACGCGACCCGCTGCTCTACGCGCCCTACGTCGATCCGAAGAAGGTGCTGATGGTGATTGCCCGCAGCGACGACGTGGTGCCCACCGCGAAGGGACTGGAGCTGAAGGAA
>JBDHQG010000211.1:0-7165 GCA_039806925.1 Limisphaerales bacterium | reverse complement strand
CGCACGCGCGCGGCGGAAATTGGGGGCTGGCGGGCCGGAAGGTTTTGGCGGATGGGGGGACATATTACGATTCACGCGGCGCGCGGTTCGGGTTCTTTTGCCTTGAGCTGTTCGTACCTCATCCGCAGTCCTGGGAGATTCCACTGACCAGTGAGGCATCGATACAAAGTGTTTCTGTTGACGCCCAAAGCCGCCGCAGAAGCGACGATACCGGGAAATCGAACCCGGCGTTTCGTCGTGCCTTTCTTTGAAGACGCGTGCATCGTTGATTCCGTATTAGTTCGTTTTTGAACACATGTCAATACCCGGAGTTCCGAAAGATCATGAATTGTTAAGAGCGCTGCGATGTGAGATCGGGTGGACGCAGGCACGCATGGCGGAAGAAATTGGGCTAGGGAGGCCTTACTATTCCCAGCTAGAATCAGGGTCAAAGCCCATAAAGCCGTGGATTCTGCAAGAAGCGCACGATCTGCACGGCGCGCACTTGCCCATGTCTTTCGAGCTTCCGGAACTGGCCGCTCCCAAGCATACAGCTGATTCCGAAACGGAATTAAAAGCAATGCCGAGTCCGACCTTTGTTCACTCCTTCTCCCAAAATTTGAAAATGCTACGAGGTGGAGCTACTCAACGGGTTTTCGCTCAGTTGCTCGGGTTTGAGAATCAGGCAACTTACCACCGTTACGAAAGCGGACGGGTTCCCCGTCCGAATGTTCTAGCGAGGATCGCTTACAGACTGGGGCTTTCAGTTGAGGAGCTGCTTGCGCCGTTGTCAGAAACCAGACGCGACGAAATTGTAGCGCGACTAAAGCACGGCACGCCGGATCTTGATAAACAGCCGTGGGGCAGCAGGCAGCAAGCTCGTATTGCCGTGCTCAGGGAGAACGCGAAACTGTTGAAGAGAGACAACGTGACATCCGTCGTGAGCGCGTTCGGATTATCTGAACTGTCTCGTGCCGAGTTGAATTACGCACTCGATCATTTTCGTAAAGCGGAGGCAGGGGTCGAGGTTTCAGTTCAACGGTTCTACGCCCTCATCATCGACGCTCTGAGGGCGGAAATTCGAAGACGCTCATGAAACGACCATTCCTAATTCTAGTCCCAGTTGCATTAGGCTTCTGCGGCTGCGTCACGCCGCAACGCGCGCCGCTTGCCATCGTGGTGGAAGGCCAGCCGCCCGAGAAGGTCCGCGTGGCTGCTGTCTCGCACATGGTCGACACCGGCTGGACACCGACGAGCGGAGACACGTTGATCATGACGTTTCAGAAGGATTTACCTTTGGGCGCGCAACTGTTTGTCCAAGAGATCGGCGGGCAACCGGCGCGACATCAGGTCACTCTCACGATTTTACCCGAAGGCACGAACGCCACAAAGTTGCTTGGACATCTGGCGATGATCACCACGCGATTCGGGAATCCGCAGCGCCATGAAAACCGAGAACAGGATCATCGTGTGCTTTGGTTGCTGGAGTGTATCCGGGCGCGTTCTCTAGGTGAACCGCTACCACCAGAGCCCAAGCCGCCAGCGCCGCCGCCATCCCAATTCAAGGCGCACAAGGGGCGGTGATCGTTCGCGAGTCTTGACACTCCCACCGCGCTTCGCGTAATTCTCTCCTCAAGGGGCGAGGCACTCGATCTAATCACAGCCGGGCTGCGCACTTGTTTTTGTGCGTACGCCACTCACACCAGAGGCCGTGTCCGCCGCGAGCGCGCAGCTCGCGGGCAAGCTCATTGCCGCCACTGCCGAGTTTCTCCAGCCATTGCGGGACAAGCTCGCGATTGTACTCCGTATTGTTTCCAAGGCACACGGAGTTCCACCTGGGCAAATCACGGGCGAAGGTAAGGGGCGTTCCACATTGGCCGCGCGGGGCGTGGCCGTGACGCTCACCGTTGAGTTCCTGTATCCGCCCCTGGACGCGGAGGCAATCGGCGGCTGGCTGAACCTGTCCCGCTCCACGGTGCATCGCCTCCATGCGGATGTGCGCCGGCGCGCGGAAACGGACGAAGTCTTTCGCCAGTATCTCGACACCCTGCGCGCGCAAGTCCGCGAAGCGCTCAACCAGGAATCCTCCAATGGCCAACGATAACACGAAGCTGCAGTACATCGTCGAGCTGCTCACGCAGGGCGACACCAAGCGGGCCACCGAGGAGCTGAACAAGCTTCAGCAGGCGGGCGGGCTGACGAACTCCGCAATGGCCGGCCTGCAAAGGACGGTGCTCGGTTTGTATGCGGCGTTCGGGGGAACGCAGTTCATCATGCAGTCGATTGACGCGTTCCTGGAGGCCGAACGTTCCGTGGCGAAGCTCAACGCGGCGCTGCAATCGACCAACCAGTTCACGCCGGAAACCTCGAAGCAATTCCAGGCTCTGGCCGAGCAGCTCGCCCAGGTGAGCGCGTATGCCGACGAGGCGATCTTGAACGTCATCGCGAAACTGATCGCGATGGGTGCGCGCACGCAGGATGTGGACCGGTTGACGAAAGCGATCCTGAATCTCTCGACGCTGATGGATCGCGACCTGAATCGCGCGACGCTGGCCTTCACCCAGGCGCTGAACGGCAACGTCGGGGCGCTCAAGGCGGCGGGCGTGCAGATCGACGAAACGCGCTTCTTTACCGAGCAGCTCAATGACGCGCTTCAGCAAATCGAGCGCCGGGCAGGCGGGCAGACGGCGGCATCGGTCGAGACTCTCGGCGGGCGTTTCGAGCAGATGAAGAAGAATGTGGGCGAAGTGAAGGAGGCGCTCGGCGGACTGACGCTTGAAGCAATCGATCCGTTCACAACGGCGGCGAACAAGGCGGCGAAGTCACTGACGGGATTCCTCCAGTCGTTTAAGGAGTATGCGGATCTGTTGAAGCAGCTATCGGCCAGCGGCGAGAGTATTATCAGCGGATTCTTTGGTGTGACGGGCAACTCGGCGGTTTCCCAGGCGAATTTCCTGCGGATGATGACCGGGCTGAAGACATCCGGCGAGCTGGCTAAATCGCCATCAAACCCGAGCCGCGCGGCCATGATGGCGCGAGGCAGCTCGACGGCGGCAGGCGGTGAGCAGGGGCAGATCACCACGGATGCGTTGCTGGATGAGGATCTCAAGCGGCGACTGGCGGAACTCGACGAGGTTTACGCCTACGAGGATTCGCTGATCGAGAAGATCAACGAGCAGTACGAACGCAACGCGGACCTGCGCATCAAGCGGGACAACGAAGCGTTTGAGAACTACCGCAACGCGGAACGGTTGAAGCAGGACTTGATCGGTCAAACTCTCCTGACTCAACTCGAAGGGGAAGCGCGCGTGATCGCGGAGATGCGGCAGAACCATGAAGAGCGCGTGCGGATGATTCAGGACACGAAGTTTGAGACGGAAGAGCAATACATGGAGGTGATGAACGCTGAGGCCGCGCGGTATGAGGCTGAGAAGAAGAGATACGCGCAGGCGCAGACCTACAGTTACAAGCTCGGGCAGGACATGAAGAGGATCGCCGCTGATGGCGAACAGGCTTTTGCCTCCGGCCTGGCGGGCGCCATCGTCTCGGCCTTTGAGGAAGGGGACAAGGCGTTCCAGAAGTTCGCAGCGAACTTCCTTCGCCAGATCTCTGAAATGATTTTGCAGGCGCTGATCTTGCGCGCCGTGCAGGGCATCACCGGAAGCATCTTTGGAGGTGGCGGCGGTGGCGGTGGCGGTGTTTCTGGCGGCGTGAGCGGGAGCGGAGCGGCCTACGCCGGTTATGCGGCAAACGGAGGGCAGTTCGTGAACAAGTTCGCCAACGGCGGCATTGCCGAGCTGTCGTCACCGACTTACTTCCCAAAGTTCAACGTGCTGGCGGGCGAGGCCGGCCGCGAGGTGATGACCGTGCTTTCGCGTCCGAGGTTCGAGCGGATCAACGGGGTGCCGATGCAGATCGGTTACGCCCAGGGCAACCGCCTGGCGATTGCCAACACGGACGCGATGGCAGGAGCGGCGGGCGGAATGGGCGGAACTGCGCGCATCGTTGTCGAGCTGGCGCCGGGCATGGTGGCATCCATCAAGGAAGAGAGCATCCAGGGCGCGCGCGTGCAGATTGTCCAGGACATGGCGAGCGACTCGCAGTTGAGCCGGGTAACGCGCCAGAAGATGGCGTGAGACAACGCCTCTGAAGGGGCGTTGCGCCGGCGTTGCAAAGAGTGTTCAAAACCGTCCGCGCGTGAAAATCACGCCCGACGCATCACGTCGAAAAACGCGATAGGCAAACTGCTGCCGCGTGCTGAAAAGAAGGTCAAAACAGGCTCCCACCTCCCACCTTTTTAGAGTCGCTGACAAATGTTCGCTTTTTCCCGAACTCGTTGAGTCAGAAAACCCGAACGGAAGTAGTGTCTTGATTCTGAAAGCGAACATTTGCAAATCGGTGAACAAATGTCGTTTTGAGGCTGTTCGGCTGCGTCTCTCCTAAGTCATTGCTCCGCTGATGGCTGCCCCAGGTAAATCAACCTCAATCAAGCCAGGTCAAGGTTGGAATATCCGAACAAATGTAGCGCCCGGGCTCAGGAATCATGAGGGTTGGTGCACGCATCAGGAGTTGAACCTGAAACCTTCTGATCCGTAGTCAGATGCTCTATCCAATTGAGCTATGCGTGCCCAAGGGAACGAGAATCTACAAATCGACCATTTCGCGTGCAAGTGTTATTTCCCGCAACATCGCTCGCGCGCGTTCACGAGTTTGTCAGCCGGTGATTTCCTGCGGGCCTTTGCCGCCGTTGACGAGGAACAGCACGGCCATGCGCACGGCGAGGCCGTTGGTTACTTGTTCCAAGACCACCGAGCGCTCGCAGTCGGCGATCTCGCTGTTGATTTCCACGCCGCGGTTGATGGGGCCGGGATGCATGATGAGCACGTCGGGCTTGGTTTTCGCGAAGCGTGCCTTGGTGAGCCCGAAGAGATTCGTGTATTCGCCAATGCTCGGGAACATCGTCTTGCGCTGGCGCTCGTGCTGGATGCGCAGGAGGTTGATGACGTCCGCCTCGGCAATCGCCTCGTCGACGTTGTAGGTGACTTTGCAGCCCATTTGCTCGAAGACTTTCGGGACGAGCGTGGAAGGGCCGCAAAGTGTCACGTTCGCGCCGAGCTTGAGCAGGGCGTGGATGTTCGAGCGCGCGACGCGGCTGTAGAGGATGTCGCCGAGGATGGTGACGTTCAGTCCGGCGACGCGGCCTTTCTTTTCCAGGATGGTGAAGGTGTCGAGGAGCGCCTGGGTGGGGTGTTCATGCGCGCCATCGCCGGCGTTGACGACGCTGCCGCGCAGGAAACGGGAGAGGAAGTGCGGCGCTCCGGTGGCGCTGTGGCGGATGATGATGATATCCGCGTTGAGGGCTTCCAGGTTGCGCGCGGTGTCCTTCAGGGTTTCGCCTTTTTTCAGCGAGGAGGCTTCGGTGCTGAAGTTGATGACGTCCGCCGTGAGTCGCATGGCGGCGAGTTCGAAGCTGATCCGGGTGCGGGTGGAGGGCTCGATGAAGAGGTTGATGACCGTTTTGCCGCGGAGCGCGGGAACCTTTTTGATCGCGCGTTCGCCGACGGCTTTGAAGGCGCGCGTGGTGTCGTGAACGACGTTGATCTCCTCGGCGGTGAGGGGCTCGATGTCGAGGAGGTGCTTGCGATGCCAGCCCGTGGTGTTGATGTTGGTCATGCCGTTTTTTCGAGATAAACCGCGTCTTCTCCGCCGGTCTCCTTCAGTTGAACGTCGATGCGTTCGTTCGTGGCGGTCGGAACGTTCTTGCCGATGAAATCCGGTTTGATGGGCAGTTCGCGATGGCCGCGATCCACGAGGACGGCGAGTTGAATGCGGCGTGGCCGGCCGAAATCATTGAGCGCATCCAAAGCGGCGCGGGTGGTGCGTCCGCTGTAGAGCACGTCGTCCACGAGCACGACGGTTTTGCCGTTGAGGTCGAAGGGCATCACGGTGGGCTGGATGTTCGGCGCGCTGTGCTGGTCGAGATCGTCGCGGTGCATGCTGACATCAAGCTTGCCGACGGGCACGGGGTGGCCCCAGATGCCCTTGAGCAGGTTGCCCAATCGTTCCGCGAGATGAATGCCGCCGCGTTGCACGCCGACCACGACGATGGATTGCGCGCCTTCGTTGCGCTCGACGATTTCGTGGGCGATGCGGGTGAGGACGCGATGGATGGCCTGGGCGTTAAGGATGGTGGACTTTTCGGGCATAAAAAAATCGAACCGGGCGGGCGCCCGTTCGATGGTGCGATGTATGATGATGTCGAAATCCGTTTCTCATCGTTCCTTGGCCGCCTCGCAGGGCCGCCTTAAAGGAGTTCTGAAAACCGCGCTGCTGAAACTTTAGTGAGCGGCGGCGTGGGCCATCTGCCGGCTCTTGCGCCACTTGGACCGGTGCTTGATGATCCAGTCGGTCAATGCCCGTTCAAAGCCAATGTCATAACCCGCCTTCTCCGACTCGATCCACTTGTGCTTCATGATTTCTTCGCGCTCCGCTTGGAATTCCTTGTAGAGCGTCGAGTTCTTGAGCAAATCATCGCCGGTCGAAGTTTCTGGATTGTCGTTCGGCATAGACGCGTGTTCCGGTACTACAGGTTGCTGTCTTTTGAATGACAAAACTGTAACACCGGGTTCCGGGGAGACAATCCCGAAATTGTGCCGGATACGGCACCGGGGAAACTTCCTCGGTATGAATACTGAGAACCAGGTGCCGGGTGACCGCCAGACTGCAAATGACTTACTCTGAAGCGATCGAGTTCCTGTATGGGCTCCAGGTGTTTGGAGCCAGGCTCGGCCTCGATCATCCGCGCCGCCTTGCCGCGCTGGCCGGGAATCCCCACGAAAGGCTGCGCTTCATCCACGTCGCCGGCACCAACGGCAAAGGCTCCACCTGCGCCATGTTGGAGAGCATCTATCGCGCGGCCGGCCTGCGGGTGGGGCTGTTCACCTCGCCGCACCTCGTCTCGTTTACCGAACGGATTCAGGTGGATCGCCAGCCCGTTTCCGAAACGGACGTCGTCCGTCTGGTCGGCGAACTTCAGCCGTTGCTCCGCGAGTTCCCGGGCGAATCGCATCCGACATTCTTCGAAGTCGTGACCGTCATGGCGCTCCGCTATTTCGCCGAGCGCGCCTGCGACCTGGTGATCTGGGAGACCGGGCTCGGTGGGCGTCTCGACGCCACCAACATTGTC
>JBDHQG010000210.1:0-7171 GCA_039806925.1 Limisphaerales bacterium | reverse complement strand
GTTCGAGAGTATCGAGGAGGTATTGCTCGTTTAATGGCTCAAACGTACTGATTCCAATCTCTTTACTGTAAACAAACCCTCCGGCTGTGACTAAAGCTCGATCAGAATACAATTCACGCAATGGAGTTGGAACCGGACGCTGAAGGTGGTTTTCGTAAAACGTCCAGTCAGGGCGAAGAATCAACTCCTCGTAAGCGTGCCGTTCGGCGGCAAGCTGTTCGGATGATAGTTCCGCTCTGAGCGAAAATCTTCCCAGTGCAGCAAACATGAGGCTAGGCAGCCCTATAAACAGGAAGCCAAGGAATGGACCCGCTGAAAACGCACCCTTGCTTATCCAAGCGAGGACGCCGTGAACTAGGTAGCTCAAATATGAGAGAAAAACCATGCCTGCTAGTCCGCGGAAGGCCCAATGTCCGATACGGCTCGGTAGCCAAAAACCTGCCAAGACGAGAAGACACATCAACTCCAAACCCGCTATTACCGTCACGCTCTTTGCAGACCAATTGTCGATGCAAAGAGGCATCAGTATCGCGAAGAGGAGTAAGAACGGAGTAAGAGTCCATCGGACGAACGGAGAACCTCCAAATAGCGTCTGACCGAAGTTGCTCACTTGTAAGGTTTGGTGACGCTATTTCCCTTCGGGCTTCTTCTTCGGATCCAGATTCATCATGATCTGCTCCTGCGTCACGCTGGAGGCCACGCCGTCCTTTGGCACTTCCACCTTGGTGATCCAGAGCAGGGCATTGAGCACCACCTTGCGGTAGTTGTCGTCCGCCCAGTTCTTATGGTAATGCGCGCCGGTGAAGCCGAAGCCGCGTCCGCCATCCGGCCGGTCATACACCCACATCACATGCTCGGGCTGGCCTATGTGCTTCTGCACTTCGGGATTGCCCCCGTGCGGTTCGTTCGCACCGATGCGGCCGCGGGTCTTGTCCGGCGGCACGGCGCTGAGAATCGGCGTCACGCCCTTCATGCCTTCGGGGAAACGCATGTGGTAATACCATTCGTCGTTCGCCTTGAACGGCTTCACGCCGCGCGTGACGGGGTGGTCCGGGAATTTCTCGAAGCTCGCCGTCCAGTGCGGGTTCACCGACCAGTAGGTCTCGAAGTAGCCGCCCTGCCATTCGAGGAAGGCGTTGCCGGGATCGCCCTTCGGCACTTCCACGCCGTAGTGGCCGGTGCCGAACCCGACGCCTTTCTTCATCAAGCCGTCGAGCAGTTCGAGGCGCTCGGGCTTGATGGCCGGATGTCCGCCGCCGCCGGTGCAGAACATGAACACCGCGTCCACGCCCTGAAAGATGCTTTCGTCCTTCGGCCAGTCGTTCGACACGACGGTGACCTGGAGGCCGGGCGTGTTCGCGAGGCATTGCTGGAGCAGCAGGCAGCCGGCGCGATACTCGTGCTCCATGTAGCCGTGGCTCGGTTTGCCGGCGAGCATGAGGAGTTTCTTGTCGGCGGCATCGGCGCTGAACGAAACGACCGCGAGGGTCACGAGGGAAACAAGAGCAAGGCGCATAGAGCTAGGTATGAACTAAGTTTGAGTGGATTGGACTGCGGTTTCCATGAACGGAGTGCGCCCGAGGACGGGCGCACTCCGGGCGGCTGAGGGTGAGGGCGGACTTCAAACTCATTTAATCCTCCCGGCCCTCAGTCCTTCTTCCGCTTGTAGGTGACGAAGATGGCGCCGGAGTCCGTCTCGGACTTGAACGCGCTCGGGCGACCGCTCCCATCAAGCGTGTAGCAGGCTTTCAAGGTGTCGCCGTTCACTTCGTAGATGGCGGGGATTTCTTTGCCGCCGTCGGAGGAGAGATCCATGGTCTTCGGCGAGGCGGCGGGGTTGATCTTGAAGCTGCCTTCGTCCTGACCATCCGGCAGCTCGGTCTTGTAGGCGTTCTTCGTGATGGTGACGTTGATGGCTTTCACGACGTCTTCTTCGAGCGGCTTGCCGTTGGCGATGATCTCCGTTGGGATCCATTTGCCCTGGAGGAGATCGAGATCGTTCTTCGCGGAGTCGCCGGAAAGATTCTTGATCCGGATGTTCTTAAACTGAACGACCATCGGCGGGCCGACGTGGATTTGCAGCGCGAGCACGCCGGACTTGGCGGCCTTCGCGGATTGTTCGTCGGTCACGTCAACCGTGAGCTGGCCGTTGATGAAGTGCTGGAGATGATTGCCCTTGGCGATGACGACGTAATCGTTCCAGTCCTCGTGCTTGATCCTGGCCTGGATGTCCTCGGACTTGCCGACGGAGCCGGTGACTTCGACCTTGGTCTTCTTCTGCGTCTTGCCGTCCTTGGTTTCCTCGACTTCCTTGATCACGGTCTTTTGTCCGCGCTGGGCGAGGATGCCGCGGCCGCGTTCTTCGTAGAGGATGCCGCTGTAGGTTTTGCCGGCCTCGAAGTCAGCCTGATAACCGCCGACGATCGGACCGAACTTGCCGTTCTCGGCGACTTTGCTGCGGTATTGGATGCCCGAATTGCCCTTCTCGATGCGATACGAGAGGCGCAACTCGAAGTCCGCGACGTCGCCGCCTTTCCAGACGAGGAAGGTGTTGTGGTTGATCTTCGTGTCGGCGTCGCTGCCGGTGATGCCGGTGATGGTGCCGTCCTTCACGGACCAGAGCTTGGGATTGCCTTCCCAGCCGGAGAGATCGGTGCCGTTGAACAGGCTCTTGAAGCCGGGTTCGACGTCCGCAGCGGAAAGCGTGGCGACGGCGTGCAGGCAGCAGAGGCCGAGGGTGAGCGCGAGAAGACGAGAGGTTGGCGTTTGCATAAAGAATGTTGTGCAGGCTCCGACGCGCCGCCGAACGGGTTCATTCACGAGCGACGAACCGGCGTCGTGCGGTGTCAGGGCTTCGGCCGATCAATGCCGGGAAGGGCCGGGAACATCAAGCGCGCAGGAGAGATCAACGTGCTGGCAGTGGGCGGGAATGACGTTTCAAGTCCGGCTGCGGTTGTCTTGTAACGCACGACTCTGCCGGCGGGACGCCGGCAACACGTTCAGTAAGTCACCTTCGACCATTCCTTGAGCTTGCCGTCCTTGTCGAATTTGAGCCGCAGATTTTCGCCGCTGGGCGGCGGCGTGACGGAGGAGCCGACGCCCACACCGACGCCGCCGTGGTGACCGAAAGAGCCGGTGCCCAGCCCCAGCCCAAACGAAACGCGTGGACTGCGGTGCAGCGACCACTCGGCCGTCTTGCCCTCGCTGGATTCGCCGATCAGGACGGGCTTGCCGAGGTCGGCCAAAGCCTGGTCGTAGGTGTAAGTCCCCACGCGTTCGCTCCAGTTGATGGTTTTCGGGTTGGGTTTGGCCGGTTTCGAGCCCGAGGCGCAGCCGCCGAGGACCAGAGCCGCCGCCAGCATCAGCAATGAGGTCGCTTTCATAATGCTTACTGGCGTAGGCTAGTGCGGTTCGCCGGCGCTGTCGAATCCCGGGACCACTGGGAAACCGTCGCGAGAGGCAAAAAGCTCTAAAATGGCTATTGACTTGGATTTCGCGTTTGTTAGTTTCACCGCTCCTTAAATTTAGGTCTGAAATGAAAACGTATTTGCCGAAAGTAAATCTGGACCAGCGCAAGTGGCATGTCATCGATGCGGATGGCGCCGTGCTGGGCCGCCTTGCCGTCCAGATCGCTGACATCCTTCGGGGCAAGAACAAGCCCGTCTTCACCGCTCATCTCGACGCCGGCGATTTCGTCGTGGTCGTCAACGCGGAGAAGATCAAGCTCACCGGCAAGAAGGAGACTGACAAGGAATACATGACCTATTCCGGTTGGAGAGGCGGCGAGAAATACCGCACCGTCGAGCAGGTCCGCGCCAAGCACCCGGAAGAACTCATCACCCGCGCCGTCCGCGGCATGGTTCCGAAGAACCGCCTCGGCCGCGTTCTGATGACCAAGCTCAAAGTCTTCAAGGGACCGAACCATACGCACGCCGCGCAGCAGCCCGCTCCGCTCAAGGCCGCGAACTGATTTCCAACGCAACGCTTAAACACTCCCGACATGGCAGCATCGAAAGTCACTGAGTTTGTCGCCACTGGCCGTCGCAAGACCGCCGTGGCCCGCGTCCGCCTGGCGGCTGGCACTGGCACCATCAAGATCAACGGTCGCACCCTTGAGAACTATTTCCCCACGGAAGTTCTTCGCGGCATGGTCATCCAGCCGTTCAACACCTCACAGACCGCGAACAAGTTTGACGCCCGGGTGAACGTCGCCGGCGGCGGCCCTGCCGGCCAGGCCGGCGCGGTGCGCCACGGCATCTCCCGCGCGCTGCTGCTCGCGGACGCGAATCTCCGCCCGACGCTCAAGGCCGACGGCCTGCTCACCCGCGATCCTCGCATGAAGGAACGCAAGAAGTACGGCCAGCCGGGCGCCCGCAAGCGCTTCCAGTTCTCGAAGCGTTAATCTGCTTCTGCTCTTTGCAACCCCGCTGGCAAGTCCGGCGGGGTTTTTTCTTTTCTGTTCCTTCCAAGACGTAGAGCCTCCTCGCAGCAAACTGAATCATGAAGAAAGTCGCCATCGTCGGTGCCTCCGGTTACTCGGGCGAAGAACTCGTCCGGCTCCTCCTCAACCATCCCAACGTCGATCTCGTCGCCGTCACCTCGCGCCAGAGCGCCGGGCAGACGGTCGCCTCGGTCTTTCCGAAGTTCGCCAGCCATCCGAAATCAAAAACGCTGCGCTTCACTGAACCGAATGCTGAAGTGCTCTCGAAGCAGGCGGACGTCGTCTTCCTCGCGCTCCCGCACGGAGTCGCCGCGGAGTTCGCCGTGCCGCTGAACCAGGCCGGCTGCATTGTCATCGATCTCAGCGCCGACTTCCGACTGAAGAGCGCCGACATCTACAAGGAATTCTACGCGCACGATCATCCTGCGCCCGAGCTGCTGAAGAAGTCGGTTTACGGTCTGCCCGAATTCTATCGTGAGGATATCAAGAAGGCGTTGCTGATCGCGTCGCCGGGTTGTTACCCGACGAGCATTCTGTTGCCGACCTTGCCGCTGGTGCGCGCGAAGCTGATTCATCCCAACAGCATCATCGCGAACTCGATGAGCGGCGTGAGCGGCGCCGGGCGCAAGGCCGAGGTCGATTACCTCTTCTGCGAGTGCAACGAAAGCGTGCGCGCCTATGGCGTGCCGAAGCACCGGCACCTTTCCGAGGTCGAGGAGCAGCTTTCCTTCGCGGCCGGAAGCAAGGTGACCATCCAGTTCACGCCGAATCTTATTCCGGTCAATCGCGGCATCCACACCACGCTCTATCTCGCGCCGACGGAACACTTCAACGATGCGGCTTCAACCGCTGCGTTCGGTGAGAAAATCGCCGCCTGCTACAAGGCCGCCTACGCGAACGAGCCCTTCGTGCGCGTGCTGGAAGGCAAAGCGCTGCCGGACACGAAGAACGTCGTCGGCACGAACGTGGTGGAGATCGCCTGGCGGCTCGACCCACGCACCGGCCGGCTCATTGTGATGAGCGCCGAGGACAACATCGTGAAGGGTGCCAGCGGCCAGGCCGTGCAGAGCATGAACATTCTCTGCGGCTTCCCGGAGACGGCGGGATTGATCTGAACCGCTGGCAAACTTTTTCCGCGAAACACGCCAAAGAACGCGAAAGAAGGACGGCTTGAGAGTTCCTTTTCGTGTCGTTTCGTATTTAGCGGGCCAATTCCCTTCGCTCCATCAGGTCTTCGCCACTCTCTCCTTCACGGGATACAGTTGGTTCATTTCGCGTCGTGCCGCCGCAGCAACTCGACAATCTCCGGATGCCCGCGCCGCGTGGCCCAGGCCAGCGGCGTGGCCCACGGCGGATCGTCGGGAAGGTTCGGCTTCGCGCCGCGCGCGAGCAGCAGTTCCACCATCGCTTGCTGCCCGAACTTCGCCGCCCAACCGAGCGGCGTGGAGCAAATGTCTTCGTCGCGCGCGTGCAGGTCCGCGCCGTGATCGAGAAAGAGCGTCGCCTTCTCCACGTCCCCGTTGCGCGCGAAATGGTGCAGCGGCGTGATGCCCAGCCAGTCCGGCGCGCTCGCGTTCATGCCGTGTTGAAAGAGCAGCTCGTTCAGCTCGCGCGTCTTCGCGCCCACCGCCCAGCCGGGGAACTCGACGCGGCGCGGAAGGTCGGGCTGATAACGCAGCATCAGGCGCACGAAGGCTTCCTTGCCTTCGCTGGCCGCGTTGGCGAGCGCGTCGGGATCGTTGGCCAGCGCCGGGCTCGCCGCGAAGACCGCCGCCGCCGTGAGAACGTCGCCGCTGTAAGCCAGCAGGTGAACAGCGCGCGACGCGCCGTGCGAGCAGAGCAGCTCGACCATCTCCGCGTTTGGCTGGGTGGAATAGCCGGCCGAAGCCAGCGCGGCGCTCAATGTGTCGGCGGAGCTTTCGACCTCCACGTTGGGATGCGCTCCATGTTTCAGCAGCAGCCGGACGATTTCGATGTGGCCCCTGACCACGGCGGAGTGCAGCGCGTGGCCATCCGGCGCGATGCCTTCCTCGGGCAGATTCGGATCGGCCCCACGCTCCAGCAGCAGCCGCACGACCTCGATGTGCCCGCCGGCCGCGGCGTTCTTAATCGGCGCGCCGCACCCGATGTAATACGAGTTGTAGTCGGACACCTTGTTCACCAGCGAAGAATCTTGATCCAACAATTCCCGAACTCGCGACAGATTGCCCGTGGCGCAGGCCATGCCGAGATCGATGTTTGCCCCGCGGCGGACCAGATGTTCGTAAACCTCCCGAGGCTTCGTCGGCCAGTCGTCCGGCACATCGCGCCAGCCGCGAAACGTATAGTCGCCGTTGGTCAGGTGAATGGGCCGCCCGCCATCGGAACGACGGGCATTGATGTCCGCGCCGCGTTTCAACAGCTCGTCGATCATGTCGAGCTGCCGCGTCATCACCGCCCAATGGATGGGCTGGCAAGAACGCTTGTCGCCCGCGTGCAGCCGTTTGCCGACGTCAGGGAAACGGACAACACCGTCGCCCCGCTGCCTGGTAGCGTCACCGTGCTCTTCGACACCAGCGCCTCGCGAGCCCTGGGCTACGGCAGCCAGGTCGATGTCCTGGCCAATCTGGTAAACGAGCTTCGCAAGCGCGGCAGCGGCTTTCAGCTTCGCGTCGTCGCCTTCGATCAAGAGACGGAAGAGATCTTCGCTGGCAAGGCCGCCGACTTTTCGCCCGGGCACTTGCAGCGCCT
>JBDHQG010000209.1:0-7213 GCA_039806925.1 Limisphaerales bacterium | reverse complement strand
CATCTGCGACGTATAGCCGCCGGTCGTTGCAAGCCTGCATCATTCTGCGCAAGGCCGGACGGATGGCATTGCTCTTGCCAATTGCGATTTGTCGGCCTTTGCCGGAAGGCGCCTGGACGCGGAATCAACGTGTTTTCGGCGCGTTTCGCCGGGTGTGCTGTCCATGAGTTGACGTTTGAATGCTCAGGAACAGGACATCCCGCGCTGAAGAAGAACTCCTCACGGCGGTTCGGGCCGACGCAAGCAGAACTGTGTTGGTCAACGACGTTGTATTATGAGCATTGAAGAATCTTTCCTGTTTGAATACCTGAAGAAATGCCCCCGCCGCTTTGTGTCCCTCGACGAGATCGCGACTCATGCGGGGCAGGACCACGACTTTTGTCGGGACCGAAACTGGGTGCAGGCGATCCTCCGGCGAATGGAGATCGAAGGCTGGGTGGAGCGCGATGAGGACGGGAATTTTCGATTGAAGGTTCAGCCGGAGGAAACCACTTCGTTCAAGAAAGCCCTTGAAACTCCCGGTGCGCCGCTGGGCGACACCACCATCATTTCACTGGCCGACGTGAACGCGGACCAGGCCGAGGCGGTCTGAGCGGCGGGCCTTGGTTGGTTGCGAGCCCGGGTCGGAAATGATTCAGCCCTCCATTGCGGAGGGCTGAATTGTTTCAAGGTGGAAACTTCGCCGCCCGCGGCCTAGCTCCTGGGCACACGGATCCATACGGCCCGGTAGGTTGTATTGCCGGACGCATCCGAGATTGCGACGAGCACAAAGTAAACGCGTGTGGAACGAATCGCCGAGTTTTCGGCGCGCACGTCGAGGGTCAGATCGCCGGTGACAACCCAATCAGGTGTCGTGTTGTCGTTCGGGCCGGTTGCCGGCTGGCTGCTCAGGACGGAGAGGATTCTGGCTTTGGGATTCGGGTCGCAGTTGTCGTTCGCCTCCACCGAAATGGTGACGGGCACCATGCGGCCGTCTGGCGGCGTCAGCATGGTGGCGTTTGCGGAGATGGATCGGACGGTTGGCGCGACGACGTCGGCGACGATGAATTTGATCTCGCAGGCGGTGGCGTTGCCGGCGAGATCGGTGACGGTCAGGCGGACGGGGTGCGTGCCGGCGTCAACAAGCGTTCCGGCCGCGGGTTCTTGCGTGAACAGGAGCTGGCCGGCGGGCGTGCAGTTGTCGGTGGCGTTGACACGCTCGGTGAGATCGGGCACGGACGCCCGGCATTCGTTACGGGTGCGGCGGAAGATTTCCTCCGGACAACGCACGACTGGTGACGTGGTATCCACCACGGTGAAGGTGGTGGAACACGTCGTGACATTTCCGGAGGCGTCCTTGATCGTGATGACGACGGCATGGGTGCCGCATTTCACCGAGGTGCCCGGAGCCGGGCTTTGACGCTTCACCAGTGCTGCGGCGCCCGTGCAATTGTCGGTGGCGGCAAGTCCGCCGAGGAAATCCGGCACCAGGGCGCGGCCCCGGTTGTTGGCGGATTCGGTCCTGGATTCCGGGCAGGTTACCACCGGGGGGAGCGTGTCATGGGTGACGTTGACGAGCAGGCCATCCTCCGCGGACGCACCGCCGGAATCGGTGACGCGCAAAGTCAGTGTGTGGATGCCGGCGGGGAGTTCGAGTTTCAGCACGGCGGTGTTTCCGAGCACGACGCCGTTCTCCGACCATTCGAAGGTGAGCGCGTCGCCGTCCGGATCGCTCGATGTGCCGCCGTCCAGCCGCGCTGCGCCGTTGCACATGAGGACTTGGTCTGCGCCGGCATTTGCCACAGGCGGATGGTTGATGTTCTGCCCTCCGTCGAGGTTCAGCAAATACCATGTTGTCTGGCCCTGATAAACGCCCTCGCCGACGATCTGCTGGCGGTCATTGATGAAGCGGGCGGTGGTCAGCTCCCAGCCGCTGTTTTCTGGAAGCAGCGTGTTGAGATCCGTGAGCGTGCCGTTCTCCCAAAGAAAGGGGCGCGGCAGGGAATTGACATCGGCTGAATCGCCGACGACCTGGCCGCGACCGTTGATGGCCTTGGCGCGACTTGTGCCGCCGCCAAGCGTGCCAACATCGATCAGCGCGCCATTTTGGTGGATAAACGCATGGGTCTCGGCGTCATCGCCGGTGGTGGAATTGCCGATCACCGCACCGCTTTCATTCAATGCCACGGCTGTGCTGAAGCTTCCGCCGAGGGTTCCCAGATTCACCATGACTCCGCCGGTCACCAGGAAGGCGCGCGTCTCGGCGCGGGCCGTGGTGGCGTCGCCCGCGACCTGGCCGGCGTTGTTGACGTCCACCGCGATGCTGGAATCACCGCCGAGTGTTCCGAGATCGACCATTGCCTGGCCGTTGAAAAGGAACGCATGGGATGAACCATCTCCCGCCACCATGGAACTGCCGACCACACGGCCGGAATCGGTCACTGCATAGGCGGTGCTTGAACTTCCTCCGAGCGTCCCGAGGTCGATCATGGCGGCATCTGGAGGGATCAGGAACGCATGGAAACCCGATCCGTCGCCTGCAAGATTCGAGTCTCCAGCCACGTAGCCGGTGTCACTGACGGCAGTGGCCGAACTGAAGGAACCGCCCAGCGAACCGAGATCGACCAGGCCGGCGCCGGAATACTTGAAGGCGTGGAATTCAAGATCCGTTACGAGGGCGGAGAAGCCCACCAACGTCCCGGCTGCGTTCAGTCCGCTTGCCAGCGAGAAACCGCCCCCCAAGGTTCCCAAATCACTGGCCACGCCATTGCTCGAAAGGAAGGCGCGCTGCGCTGATTCGGACTGGAAGTAGTAACCGCCGATTTGCCCCCCGGCACCCAGTGCCGTGACGACAAACGGGCTGCCAGGTGCCGCGACGTTTTCGATGGTGGCCGCGTGGAGTGACAATGGTGACAGCACTGCGCCGCCGCCTGCGACAAACGCGAGCATCAGCCGGCAGCGCTGGAATGGACCGACAGGGATTGGGATTTGGTGGTTCTTTTTCATAAGACAAACTTTCTATAATCATTAAGCAAACTGGATTCCAAGGCCGCACAGCTTCCGCGGGTGACGCGCGGCGGGCGTCGCGGATGCGATGCAAGCGTTGCAAAACCGGTGTTTCCAACGGGTCGGGAAGCGGAGGCGCGCGTCCCGCTGCTGAGAAGGGATTCACGACGCATTCGTTGGCTGGGATTGCGTGGCTCGAATCGAGACGCATCTGTTCCGCGCCGCTTCGGCGGCTTCGGGACACGGTCAAATTCGGGACATTTCCGGGTCAAAATGTCTGTGGGAAGGTGCCTGCCTCTGGCGGGATTTGAGGGCGCATTTGGAGGACGTGTGGCCCAAACGAAGGGGAGCTTACGGAGCGCGAGCCGTCCCGGCTCGCAGCGCGTCGCCACGAAGGGAATTCCCCGATCCCGCCGCGACTCTCTCCGCCTTCACCCGCTGCGACCGGGGACCGGTCGCGGTCCGGGCGGTGCCGGTGGGCGAATCGTTTGTCTGGACGCGCCTTCCGGGTCGCGGAGCGACGCTTGCCGGCCCATCCATCGGATTTCCTTCTCCATCGTCGCTCCGCGAGACCAGACGACCGCTCCACGCCATCCACCGAAAACAGCGAGGAACCAAAGTTCGGAGTGCGAGCCGTCCCGGCTCGCAGCGCGTCGCCCGGACGGCGGTGCTTGCAAATTTCCACGATGCCCGGTGCGCTTCACCCGCTGCGACCGGGGACCGGTCGCGGTCCGCGTTTGCGCAACAGGCTCTCAACATGCACCTGATTTGATACGAACACGTATAAATTGCTTGTCGGTGGGTTGCCCCGGTGACAAACATCTCCGGCATGAATTCCTCGCCTCCGGCTGCCAGCCGACTGACCTCGACGCAGTGGCTCATCTGCATCATCGCTTCGATCGGTTTCGCGTTCGACATCTACGAGCTGTTGATGCTGCCGCTGATCATCAAGCCCGCCATCGCCTCCCTGAGCACGCCGCTGGTCCAGGAACTGGTCGCCGGCGGGATGTCGCCGGCGGAAGCCGGAGCCTCATGGGCGCCCGGCGGAAAAAGCTACGTGCAATGGGCGCGCCTGCTGTTCTTCATCCCCGCCCTGGCCGGTGGTGTGTTTGGATTGCTCGGCGGTTACCTGACCGATCTGCTCGGACGACGACGCGTGCTGACGTTCAGCATTTTGCTCTACGCGTTTGCGGCGTTTGCCGCGGGCTTTGCGACCTCGCTGCCTCAGCTCCTGCTTTTCCGCTGCCTCGTCTTTGTTGGCGTGTGCGTGGAATTTGTCGCGGCGGTGGCGTGGCTCGCGGAAATTTTCGCCAACCCGCGCCAGCGCGAGCAGGTGCTGGGTTACACCCAGGCGTTCTCGTCCATCGGCGGGCTGCTGGTGGCCGGCGCGAACATTTTTGCGGCGAAGATGGCCTTGTCCCTGCCCGCGATTCATGGGGCTCACGAGGCGTGGCGCTACACGCTCATCTCGGGCGTGATTCCCGCGCTGCCGCTGATCCTGATCCGTCCGTTCCTGCCGGAATCGCCGGTGTGGGCGCAGAAAAAGGCGACGGGCAAATTGCGGCGCCCGAGCATTGCCGAGCTGTTCAGTCCTGAACTGCGCCGGACCACCATCGCCACGACGCTGGTGTTCGCCGCCAGCTACGGGATTGCGTTCGGCGCGATTCAACAGCTGCCGCAGATCATCGGCGCGCAACGCCTCGGCACCCCGGCCGAGTCCGGGCATGTCGCGATTGTCGCGCAGGCCAAGGCCGCGGGCAAGGCGGCGGCCGACGACGCGCTGGCGAAAGGGCAGCCGGCGCCGGCGGTCGAAAAGCTGCGCCGTCAGGCTGCGGGAAATGCCAGCGACGCCGCCGTGGCGAACGTGAGCTTCTGGCAGGAGATCGGCGGATTGATCGGACGCGTCGTGCTGGCGTTTCTCGCGGTGCGGATTTTGAGCCGTCGGACGCTGCTGCGCTGCTTCCAGATTCCCGCGCTCATTTATGTGCCGCTGCTGTTTTGGTGGATTGGCAGTGCGCTGCCGAACGCGGACAGCCTGGTGTGGATCAAGGCGGGCATCTTCGTGGCGGGCCTGCTCACCGTCGGCCAGTTCAGCTTCTGGGGAAACTACATCCCGCTCGTTTTCCCGGTGCATTTGCGCGGCACGGGCGAAAGCTTTGCCGCGAACATCGGCGGACGGGTGATGGGCACGGCCGCGGCGTGGTTGACCATTACGCTCTCCGCCTCGGACAAACCCGACCCGGCGCGCATCGCCCTCGTGGGCGCATGCGTGGCGGGAGGCTACGCGTTGATTGGGGCAATCCTGACGCGCTGGCTGCCGGAGCCGAAGGCCGACGCGGCGGAGCACTGAGCGCGTGAATGCGCGCGCATGGCGTTGTGGCGCGAGATTCGCCGGATCGGTTTCGTGGCCTAGAGCCTGTCTGAAAATGATGAGAGAAGCTGTGATCGGGGAAGGCTGGATGGCGAGGCGCGAGGAGGGAAGATGTCCCTAGTGGATCTCTGGCTGACGAGCCACGAAGTCAGGCGGCCTTTTCCCCTCAGCGGCCGCCGCCGGATGCAACTGCGCACCGTCGCCGGTGTGGTTGAACTGCAAGTCCTCCACGGCCAGGATCCCGGCGCCCACCACTGGGGTTGCCCCGTGCGCGAACGCTGGGGACTCACCAGCCACCAACAACTCAGCCCGGCCTTGGAAGACAAACTGGACTTCTATCACGCCAGCCAGCACCTGTGGGAACTGGGCCGGGCGTTGCACGGTGGCGATGAAGCGGCCATCGCACAGTGGGTGGAGCCGCGCCGGCACCAACTGCGTCACGGCAAAGAAAAGCAAGTGCAGCGGGAGATCGCGGGATTAAAACCTCCGGCTGGCCAAGCGGGCGAAATCCTCCGGCGCGAACAAAACTATTTTGCCAGCCATGCGGGGCGGATGAGCTACCAGCAACTCCATCGGCAGTGGACCGGTCGAACCGGCGTGCCGCCAAAAGCAATGCCGGTTCAAAAAGCCCGGTCAGTTTTGGACGCCCAAAGGCATGCGACATCTGGGCGCACTCACCGAAGCCCGCCACAACCATCACTGGGACGAACTCTGGCCAGTCACCTGATCCGGGGGCTGTGTCCAGATGCGCCCGCGCTTTCAGACAGGCTCTGAAGCGGCTTGCCAAGGCGGAGCCTGCTGCACAACCTGAGAGCATGTCTTTGCCGAACGAGCCTGTGACGCTCAGCCCCGGGCAGGTGGAAGAGTTGCGAAAGAAACTCTCCAGCCTGCGCCATGACGTGAACAATCATCTCTCCCTGATCGTGGCGGCCGCCGAGCTGATCAAGCTCAACCCCGACGCCATGACGCGCATGGCGGCGACGTTGACGGAGCAGCCGCCGAAAATCTCCGAGGAGATCAGCCGGTTCTCCGTCGAGTTCGAAAAGGCCCTCCGCATCCAGCGGGGCTGAGCCCCTCGGATCGCGAGGGGTCGGATTCTGGTGGTCGTTCGTCGGCGCGGGGCGTTGTAACCAGCCTGCATCCGGTTGCGTCTCATGGGTGGTGAGCGACGCGGCAAAATTGAACTTGAGGAAACGACGATGAACCTGTCCCTGATTGCCATCCTGAGTCTCGGCCTGTTGCTGGCCTCTCCCGTCCTGTTTGCCGCCGAAGAGCCGGACCCGGTGCCGCCGGCGGATCGTCCCGACCCCGCCGCCTTGCGCGAACGCGCGAAAAAACTGGGGCCGGAGGAGCGTCAGAAGCTGCTGCGCGAGGCGCGCGCCCGCAACGGCCTTTCCGAAACAAACCGCACCGAATGGGAGAAACGCCGCGAAGAGCTGAAGCAGCTGCCGCCGGCCGAACGCGCCGCGAAGTTGAAGAAATTGCGGGAGGAGATCCGGCAGGGGCGCGGCAAGCTCAGCCAGCTTTCCGCCGGGGAACGCGACGCGAAGCGCCGGGAGCTCAAGACGCGCATCGATGCGCAGGTGACGGAGCTGCAGAAACGCCAGGCTGAAGGCGCGCTGACCGAGCCGGAACAGCGCCGGCTGCAACGCCTGCAGCAGATGTCGAAGCGGCTCGGGCACCCGGCCGCCGACCGCGGGAATTAGCCCGCTGTCTGCCAGCCCGCCGCGAAAGAAATGTGGCGGCGGTCGCGGCCCAACGGAACATGGTGGAATCAACGCCCAACGAGCGGACGGACGAGGAATTGATCGCCGCCGTGCTCAAGGGGGACATCGCGAGCTTCGAGTCCCTGGTGAC
>JBDHQG010000208.1:0-7246 GCA_039806925.1 Limisphaerales bacterium | reverse complement strand
CGCTCCAGGGCCACGAACGAATAGGGGAGACTGCGCAGGTCGATTCCGGCGCGTTGGGCGAAGCGGACCCAATCAGAGTCCGCCATGATGCCGCCCGGCGGCTCGGCGAAGTGATGACACCAGTGACGCTCGTTTTCCGGAACCATCATCCCGCACGCCGCCTGATGCGTGCAGGGCGCGATGACATGGAAATCTGCGCGCAACGCCTCGCGCATCCGGATGAGCGAACGGCTGTCCGCGTAGGTGCCGGGCTCGACCCACAAGATGGAGTCCGCGCGGTCGATGGCTTCGCGCAACGCGCGTCCACCCGTCTCATCGAGCTCATTCAGTATGTGGCTGATCACCAGCGTGCCGATGCGACCGTCGCCCAGCCCGGTGTTGACGGGAAGATTTGGAAAAGCCGTTTGTGCCGCGCGGGCCGCGAATTGCACGGCGTGGCCGGAGTGATCGGAAACGTGCAGCCCGGTGAACGCGTTGGGACCGAACGCGGCCAGCACGCAGCGGCTTGCGATGCCGCTGCCGCAACCCCAGTCGAGCAGCGGCCCGTCCGGTGGCCGCCAGCCGCGGAGTTTCAATTCATTGAGCACGGCGTCCCACTTCCAGCCGATGCGCTGGGCGTAGGTGAAATCGTAGTTGGCGACATCCTCCAGCGAGGTCCAATAAACGCCCGCGCCTGGTTCGGCGGCGAGAAAGGTTTCGCGCAATCGTTCCAGCGCCGGCCAGTTCAAAGTTTCCCAGGTGAGCGGTTTCATGCGGGCGAAACTTCAGTGACGAGATTGAAGCCAAGATGCCGGGCGAGCTGCTGCTGGCGGATGCCGTAGTGGGCGGCGAGTGCCCGGACCTGGCCTGCCTCCTTGTCCGCGCGACCGGGACCAGCGCGTCTCGTCGCCGCGATCATCAGGTTCTTTCCCGTGTGTTCGGTGGAGATGAATTCAAACACCTTCGTCTCGTAGCCGGCCCATTCCAGCAGCGCCGCGCGCAAGGCGTCGGTCACGAACTCGGCCTCGCGTTCGCGCAGAATGCCGTGGCGCAACGCGCCGGAGAGCGGCGCGGGCGGAATGAGCTGTGGACGCAGCTGCTTGTGGCAGCAGGGCGAGACGAGAATCAGCGCGGCACCGGCGGCGATGCCCTTGGCGATGGCGTCATCGGTCGCGGTGTCGCAGGCATGGAGCGCGATGACGACGTCGGCGCGATTCAGCTCCGCATCCGCGATGGTGCCAGTCTCGAACTTCAGCGCGTCGAAGTGCGATTCCGCGGCGACGCGGTTGCAGAGCGCGACGAGCTCCGCGCGCGTCTCGATGCCGCGGACGGCGCAATGGCGACCGCTGCGCTTCAGGAGTTCGTATGCCGCGAACGTGAGGTAGCCCTTGCCGCAACCCATGTCGACAATCGCAAGCGGCGCATGGCCGGTGCTGGCGGCCGGCAACAACGACGCGAGCAGTTCGACGAATTTGTTGATCTGCCGGAACTTCGCTTCCATTCCACGCGCGACTTTGCCATCGGCCGCGGTCACGCCGAGCGCGCGGAGCCACGTCGAGCTTTCAGCGACGATGGAGTGCGAGCGCGGCTTGTCGTGCGCAGTCGAAGGCGGGGAGGAATGCGTGGCCTTGCCCTCCAGCAGCCGCGCCGGTTTGCCTTCGCGAAATTCGATCTCGGAAGTCCAGCGCGTGCTGAACAGATGCGCCTTCTTGAACTGCGTGCCGACGAGATCGGTGACGAGCTCCAGCGCTTCCTCGTAATCGAAGTTCTTGGTCACATCCCGCGTGGCGTAGCGGTAGACGAACGAAAGGCGACGTCCCTCCTTCAGATCCACCGGGCGCACGAAAACGTTCTTCAACGCGGTGTCCCCGCCGCGATACGAGGCGAGAGTGAGCTTCACGAAAGTGCCGTCGGCCAGCGCCTCGCCGAGGCGCGCCAGCCATTTGTCTCTCGCGGAATGTTGTGACATGGAGGAACGCTGGCAGGGGAAACGCGAGTTCGGCAAGTGAACTCTCGGCGACGGATGTGTTTGGAGAAGACGATCGGGGAGGCGAAGTGGTGTGGACTGCGGAGGCAGGACTCCGCTTTGGCTACACCTTCCGTCCATCTGATGCGCCTGGCTTCATTCACGGTGCAGCCAAAGCGGAAACATGTTTCCGCAGTCCAAACCAGCGGGTGTGTTACCCGCTCTTCAACGACTATACGGAACGATGCAATGGAGTTCCGGGTGGAACGGGCCACCGGCCCGTTCTGTCGGGCGACCCGCCCGACAGCCGTGCGCACGACGCGCGCATTGAATGGTGAACGATCTCCGTGCGTTCGGCTCGGCGGCAGGTTGCCGCCGAGAACGGGCGGGTCGCCCGTTCCTCCCAGACCAACTGCATCGTTCCGGCTTAGTGCCAGTCGAAGAAGCCGAGCGTGCGCAGCTCGCGTTCGAGAGCGGCGGACTGTTCTTGGGTGAGGGACGTATTGGGCAGCCGCGCCGGGCCGACGTCCACGCCGAGCGTCTTCATCAACGCCTTCGCCGCGCCCATGTAGCCGGGGCGCGCGAGCACCTGGATCAGTTGCACGCTGCGGAATTGTTCGGTGCGCGCGGCGGCGAGATCTCCCTTCGCGAACGCCGTCATCAACCGGTGGTAAATCGGCGCGGCGAAATTGTAGGTGCTGCCGACGGCGCTGGTTGCGCCCATCGCGAGCGCGGCGAGCAACGCCTCGTCGATGCCCCATGGGCAATCGAACGCGCCGTCCTGCGCGCGAAGGCAGAGCTGGTAGCTCATCAGATCGGGATTGGTGAACTTGAGTCCGGCGAGGTTGGGGATGCGTTCCCGGGCGGCGGCGAGGAAGTCCGGCATCGACAGGTTCACGCCGGTGAGCACCGGAATGTCGTAGAAGTAGAACGGCGTTTCTGGAGCCGCGCAGGCAATCTGCGCGCAGCAATCGATCAGCACATCGACGGAGCGCGGCTTGAAGTAGGAAGGCGTCAGGGCGGACACGGCGAGCGCGCCGAGTTCCTGCGCCTGTCGCGCAAGCGCGGCGGCATCGGTGAGGCAGTTCGATCCGACGTGAACAACGACCTTGAGGTCGCTGCCGCGCGTGACTTCGAACCAGCGTTTCGCGAGCGCACGGCGTTCCTCGAGACTGAGCGAGTGGCTTTCGCCGGTGCTGCCGCCGATGAAGGCGGTGCGCACGCCGTTGGTGAGCAGATGCGCGGCTTGCTTCTCGACGATGGCGAGGTTCAGCGAACCGTCTGCGTGGAACGGCGTGTGTGTGGCGGCGACGAGGCCGGTGAGACGTTGAATCGGGGGCATGGCTAAAGGTCAGACGTTGGGCTCGGTCTTGCGCGGGCGAATGAGCAGCACGAGGACGACGGAAACAATCGCCGCGCTGGCGAAGATGCTGAAGATGATGTTCAGCGGAACTTTCCGATCGCGCAGGATGCCGAAGCCCCAGTCCGCGAAGCCGCCGCAGCTGATGCTGACGAGGTTCATGATGCCGTAGCCGGTGGCGCGGAGCTCTGGCCGCACGATCTGGCAGAGGATCGGCATGTTGTTGCAATCGAAGAATCCCCAACCGAGCCCGAAGAGAATGAGGAACGCGATGGCGACAGTGAGGGTGCCGGCGTTTCCGACACCGAACATCGCGGGCACGATCAACACCATGCCGATGGCGCTGACCATGATTCGTCCGCGCTCCGATTTGCGCATCCAACGATCGGCGAGCCAGCCGCCGAGAATCGCGCCCACGATGGCCGCGCTTTGCCAGAAGAGGGTCGCGGAGACGCCGGCCTTGCCCTGGCCGATGTTGAACTGCTGTTTTAGGATCGCGGGCATCCAGTCGCGCACCACCCAGCCGGCGAGCGCGGGCAGGGTGAAGTAGAGCACGAGCAGAATGAACGAGCCGTTCGTCAGCAGTTCGATTGCGGACTTGGAAATCGAAACGTGCGCGGCCTCGGAAGCGGCGCTGCGCGGGGCATCGCGCAGGAGGAACAGCAGCGGCACGGCGTAAACGATCCCAAAAATGCCGCACGCATCAAAGGCGAAACGCCAGCCGAGATTCGGCGCGTCCGCGACGTAGCCGCTGAAGCCACCGATGATCACGCCGGTGTAGATCGCCATCTGATGCAGGCCGACGGCGCGCGAGCGCGTTTCGCCGATGTGGTAACCGGCGATGAGCGAGAGCGCGGCGGGAATGTAGAACGCCTCGCTGATGCCCATGAGCGAGCGCGTGAGCAGCAAGCCGTCGTAGGTGGTGACGTGCCCCGTGGCCCATGTGATTGCCGACCAGACGAACAGGCTGCCGCAGATGGTGGCGCGACGGCTGAAGCGATCCGCGATGTAACCGCCAATGGGACTGAAGAACGCGTAGACCCATTTGAACTGGCCGAGCATCTTGCCCCAGTTCGCGTCGCTCGCGATGTCCGGGATGTCGTGCATCACGGAGAACTTCATCGCCGCGAGCATCTGGCGATCGAGGTAGTTCAGCAGCGCGACCGGCCAGAGCAACGCGACGACCAGCCATGCGTAGCGCACGAGGGAGTTGTTCGAAAAAGTCATGGCGCCTGTTTATCGGAGTGCGCCCGTCCTCGGGCGCAGCAAGGGAAGCGCTGATTTAACCACGAATGGACACGAACTGACACGAATGAGGCGGTTGGAAGCCTTGATTTCATTGGTGTTCATTCGTGTTCATTCGTGTTCATTCGTGGTTAAGACAGTTCTTCAGCGTTTCCCAAGGTGGTCTGGTTCCGGCGTGATCCTGATTTCATGTCACTTGGTGGTCGCATGTTTCTGCGCCCGAGGACGGGCACACTCCGGTGCCGGTTGCAGCCCTCATGTCAAAGCGATGGACCAAATGTTCGGCGAACGGACGCCGGGGCGCACTTCGCCGCCGGGCACGACGAGGCGTTGCTGCCAGCGGACGCACGGCGTCGTCACGTGCGCGAACGGAACTTTGCCGCCGTCGCGCCACTGGTTCAGTTGGATGTCGTAAATGAGCGAGCGGCGCGGAAAGCCCGGGTGTTTGGAGACAGGTTGAAAGCCGGCGAGCGAACCGTCGTCACCGGGCAAGAGAAGAATTTCGTTTCCAATCACAGGCGCGGGCGACGGCGCGGCGGCCAGTGGACGCGGCAAGTCAACGAGACGTTGCCAGCCGGTGGACGCGCGGAAACGCCAGGCATCCTTCAGATACACGCGCGCAAAATTGTCGTCGCGCTTCGTCAGCGCGACGCCGCCGAAGAGGTAGAAGTCGCGTTCGTCGGACGCGGTGGTCGCGAGGAAGCGCGGTTCCGCGGGCAGCGCCGGGAGTTCACGCCAGCCGGCGGTGAGGTGCGAGAGGTCGAGCGCCCACAACTGATTCGAGGCTGATCTTTCGCCCGGATCGGTCGAGCCGCCGCAGAGGAAAATCTGCTGGCCGACGAGCGCACCGGCGGCGTTGGCCAGAGACTTGGGCAGCGGTGGCAATGGTTCAACACGGAGCGAATCGCCGCGGAGGAACAAACGGAACGCGCCGGGATAATGTCGCGTCGCGTCGCTGCCGCCGATGCAAATGAGCCCATCAGGCGTGGTGACCGAGACGCCGTAGGCGAGCGGACGTTGCAACTTTCCGGCGACACTCCACGAGCCGGTGGGCGCGTCGAGTCGGTACACCGTGTCGTGCCACACTTTCTTCCCGCCTTCCCACGGCAGGCCGTTCGGGAAATTCGCGCCACCAGCGACGAGAAGGGAATTGCCGCTGATACCCGCGAACGGTGCCGCGACGCCGAGTGGGTTTGGCAACGGCGCGAGCTGGCTCCAGCGCGCGGACGCGAATGGCGAGCGATGCGCGCAGCCGACGAAAGCCCACGGCAGCGCCGCGGCTGTGGTGATGAAGTGGCGTCGGTTCACTCCTTGCCTTCCACCCAGTTCACCGTGAAACGCGTGAAGGCGATCGTCTTGTAGCCATCGCGCTCGAAGAGGCAGCCGACCGCGCCATCGGGCAACGACGCGAGACAGCTGTAGGCGAAGCCGCCGGGATGGAGCACGCGCGACGTCGGCCACGTCTTGCCGTCGTCGCGGCTCAGGCGAATCACGCCGTTCGTGCGCGCCGCCTGCGTTCCGGGATTGCTGAAAAGCAGCACGTCCTTCGCGGGATCGCCGTCGCCCGGATGCCGCAGGATGCTCGCCTGGCAAGTCGGCTCGATGAGCGTCGTGTCGTGTTGCGTGGCGGACCACGTCTCGCCGCCGTCGCGGCTGAGGGCGATCTTGCGCTGCTTCAAACCACCGCCCTGATTGCGCGCGTTGAGCATCACGGAGCCGTCGGCGAGTTCGACGAGCTGAACTTCGTTCGCGTGGCCGGCGGCGCCTTCGGGCGCGGTCTCGCCGTAACGCCACGACTTGCCGACGTCATCGCTGATGGCCGCGTACACTTTCCATTTGCCGTAAGGCCCTTGATTGAACGGCATGAGAATTCGCCCGGCGTGTTTGCCGCGCGCGAGCTGAATACCAATGCCCGGACCGGTCGCCGTGCTGGTGACTTCCGTCGGACGTTTCACCTGCGCGGTGATTTCGACTGGCTTCGACCAAGTGACGCCGTCGTCATCGCTGTGCTGGATCAAGGTGCGACAAATGCGCGGGCCGTCGAATCCCGGCTCGGCCTTGTGTTCATCGAAACCTTTCGCGTAGCGCTGATACATGAGCAGCACGCGGCCGCTCCCGCGCACGACGACGGCGGTGGGATTGCCCAGGCAATTCGTGCTGTCCTCGTGGACGACTTGCAACGCGCTCCACGTCTTGCCGCCATCGGCGCTGCGCTTGAGCACGAGATCGTTCTCCGCGTGATCGCGCAGCGTCTGGCGTCCCTCGGCGAAGGCGAGCAGCGTGCCGCGCGGCGTGGTGACGAGCGCCGGAATGCGATACGCGGGATAGCCTTCCTGGCCGTTGACGAAGACATCGAGGAGGGCCGGTTCCCCGGCGCGAGACCATGCGGCGGCGGCCAGGAGCAGGCTGGCGATGAGCGACGGGCGGCGTTGCGGGAACATGGTTTTACTCTGCCAAAGTCATGGGCGAGGTCCATCGTGAAATGATTTTCGCCGGCGCGTGAATCCAGCTTGCCAGCGTCGCGTGAACGGGAAGGATGACGCGCATGTTGGAAATCTGCATTGATGGAATGGCGTCCGCGCGCGCGGCGGCGGCGGGCGGCGCGGACCGGGTCGAGCTGTGCGCGAACCTGCCGGAGGGCGGCACGACGCCGAGCGCGGGAATGATTCGCGAGGCGCGCGCGGCGTTCCGCGGCA
>JBDHQG010000207.1:0-7253 GCA_039806925.1 Limisphaerales bacterium | reverse complement strand
CTGACCGTTTCAAACCTCGAGCGCGCCGTGACGTTCTACCGCGACGCGCTCGGGTTTGAGGTCACGCAATACCACGGCCGGCAGGCGGCGTTTCTTTCCGCCGGCGGTTACCACCATCACATTGCCCTGAACACCTGGGCCGGCGAAGGCGCGCCGCCGCCGCCGCCCGGTCGCACGGGCCTGTTCCATCTCGCCATCGTTTATCCGAGCCGGCTGGAACTGGCCCGCGCCTTCCGACGCCTGCTGGATCACGGCGCAACGATCGAAGGCGCCTCCGATCACGGCGTGAGCGAAGCCATCTACCTGCGCGACCCGGACGGAAACGGCGTGGAGATTTATCGCGACCGGCCGCGCGAGGAATGGCCCCGGCGCAACGGCCGGCTCGCGATGGTCACCGAGCCGCTCGACCTCGATTCGCTCCTCGGCGAGCTGGACGCCGCGCGCACGAACACCCCGGCGTGAGGCCGCCTATGCTCCCGGCCTGGACGGTGTGACCAGCACCTTGTCGATGCGGTGCCGGTCCATGTCCACCACCTCGAAGCGATGGCCCGCGGCGTCGAGATGCTCGCCTTCATCAGGAACGCGCCCGAGCTGCGCCATGATGAACCCGCTCAGGCTTTGAAACGTTCCCGTCGCATCGCCCGGCAGGGAGCCGATGCCCGTGGCGCGCTTGAATTCATCGATGTCCATCATCGCGTCCACCAGCCATGAGCCGTCCTGCCGCCGCTGGCACTGCGTCTTGCGTTCGCGCTCACCCGGGAGCGAGCCGACAATCGCTTCGAGCACGTCGATTAACGTGACGAGGCCGGAGAAATTTCCGAATTCGTCCGTGACGAGCGCGAGGTGCTTGCCGGACTGCTTGAAAATTTCCAGCAGCTTGACGCCGTTCATCGACCCGGGCACGACGAGCGGCGGCGTGAGCAGATCGCGAAGGTGCGCCGGCACGCCGGCCGCGAGGTTTGCATACATCGACTTCACGGAGACCAGGCCGATGACGTTGTCGCGATGGCGCTCGAAGACCGGGAAGTAGGTGTGATTGCTGGCGACGATCTTCCGCCAGTTCACCTCGTCCGGATCCGCGGCGTTCAACCAGAGGATTCGCGCGCGTGGCGTCATCAGGTTCGCGACCTTCTCCTGATCGAGCCGCATGACGCCGCTGACCATCTCGATCTCCGCCTTGTGAAACACGCCCGCGTGATGGCCCTGCTCGATCATCAGGCGGATCTCCTCCTCGGTCACCGCCGGCTCCTCCTGCTTGCGCACGCCGGCAAGGCCCAGCAAAAGATCAGTCGCGTCGGCCAGCAGGGTGATGAGCGGCGCCGCGAGGACGGACAGCCATTTCATCGGGCGGGCGAGACGGATGGTGATTGATTCAGGGTTGCCCAGGGCGATGCGCTTTGGAGCCAGCTCGCCCACCACCAGGGAGAGAAACGCGATCACGGCAATCACCAGGACAAGGCTGACCGTCTGCGCGTAAGGCGCCAGCCACGGCACCGGCTCCAGCATCCGGGCGAGATGCCCGGCCAGCGTCGCGCCGCCGAACACGCCGGCGACAATTCCCACCAGCGTGATGCCGACCTGCACCGTCGAGAGGAAACGCGTGGGCGACGCGGCCAGTTCCACCGCCACGCGCGCGCCGCCATTCCCCGCGTCCGCCAGCTTGCGCAACCGGACCTTCTTCGCGGCGACAAACGCCATCTCCGCCGTGGCAAACACCCCGTTTGCCAGGATGAGCGCCAGCACGATTCCAATTTCCAGCGCGATGTCAGACATGGCCGTTCTCCAGCAACCTTCCCGCCGCCGGAAAAAGCATCAGCCGGCGGATTTTTTCGGACGCCCCGGCACTTCCGGTGACCAGCCATCATTCATCGTGGCCACCGGCTGGTCAGGAGTTTCGTTTGCGAACCGGGGCAACCCCGCGTACGGCCCCGCCGGCGCGGCCCGCCGCGCTGGCACGCCGGCGGCTAACAGAAGCCCGCCGCCGAACACGCCGGCACAACCTCGAAACGACCATGACGCTGCTGTTGATATTTGCCGGAACAATGACCATCGCGCTCCTTGCCCAATGGCAGGTGAAGCGCGTGTATCTGCGGTATTCGCGCGTGCCGGCGATGTCCGGCTACACCGGTGCCGAGGCCGCGCACACGATTCTCCGGCGCGCCGGAATCCGGGACGTCGAGATCGTGGAGCACAACGAGATGCTCGGGGACCACTACGATCCCCGCCACAAGCGGCTCGTCCTCTCGACTGACAATTATCACGGCACCTCGCTCGCGGCGCTGGGCGTCGCCGCGCACGAGGCCGGCCACGCCCTCCAGCACAGGCAGGCCTACGCGCCGCTGCACTGGCGCATGGCCGCCGTGCATGTCACGGGTTTTGCCAACCAGATCGTCACCCTCCTGCCCCTCATCGGAGTGGTCACCGGGCTTCTCTCCACCGCCACCGGCCTGACGATCATGGCGGCCGCGTGGGGAGTCATCATGGCGTTCAACCTGATCACGCTCCCGGTGGAATTTGACGCCTCCCGCCGCGCGAAGATGCAGCTCGCGGAGACGGGTTTCCTGCGCGACGGCACCGAGATGAACGGCGTGGCAAAAGTGCTGAACGCCGCGGCCCTGACCTACGTCGCCGCCTTCGTGACGTCCCTTGTTTACTTTCTCTGGTACCTCCTTCCCCTGCTCACCGGTCAACGACGGTGACCGGGAAAGTGACCAGCGGATGGCCCGCGCTGACCAGCCGCTGGCCACAACTGGCCGGATAAAATGATTTTCCGAAGACATGAACCGACCATTTCCGGCCAGTTTGAGCCCGCACGGCAAAGTGGCACAGTGACGGCTCCTCCCGTGTTGATGTCCTTTTTGTCCGCAACAACTTGACCCTGAATTTCCATGTCACGCGACCGCATGCAACGCCAGCGTTTCGAGCAGAAATACATGCTCGACGAGGAACAGGCCCGGATCATCCGCGAGTTCATCGCCACCCACCTGGAGCTTGACGAAAATGGCGTCGGCAAGCCGAACTTCAGCTACCCGGTTCACAGCCTGTATCTCGATTCGCCCGAGCTTTACACGTTTTGGACGACCATCAACGGCGACAAGAACCGCTACAAGCTGCGCCTGCGCTTCTACAACGACCGCCCTGATTCGCCGGTCTTTTTTGAAATCAAGCGCCGGATGAACAACTGCATCCTCAAGCAACGCGGCGGCGTCCACAAGCAGGCCGTGGAACGGCTCCTGCGCGGCCAGCTCCCCGATCCCTCCGATCTCCTGCGCGGCGATGGCAAAAGCCTCGTGGCCATCCAAAACTTCGTGAAGTACACCACCCAGATCGGCGCCGTGCCGCAGGCCCACGTCTGCTACCTGCGCGAGGCGTATGTCGATCCGGTGAGCGACAACGTCCGGGTCACCTTCGACCGCGCCGTTCGCACGGAGCCCCGCCATGACATCAACTTCAGCACCGAACTGAAGGCTCCAAGCCTGCCATTCGGCGACCGCGTCATCCTGGAACTCAAGTTCACCGATCGTTTCCCCAACTGGCTCCGCGACCTCGTGGAACGCTTCGGCCTGATGCAGTGCGGCGCGGCCAAGTACGCCGAGGGCCTGGCCGGGCACGCCGCCTTCGGCGTCAGCCACGCCGGCGACTTCCGCGAGCTGCCTTCGCGAAAGAACGCCCACATGTTCTATGCGTGAGATGCTGGCGAGCGGCAATCATAGGCCGCGCCAGAGCATCTCCAGCGAGAGCACCGCGTAGCTCGTCACCAGCGCGGGATCCTTCTCCCACCAGCGCGCGTTGTCGTTGAACCACGAGCCGTCCTGCCGCTGGAGATTTAACAGCCGCATCGCGACTTCCTTCCGCCAGTTCAGCTTCCGACCATCCTTCAGCTCCAGTTCCTCCACGCCGTATGCCGTGAGCGCCTTGGTCATCGTGTGAAGATAATAGTAAAGCCCCTGCGGTCCCATGCCGGGATTTTCGTCGAGCGTGTAGTTCGCGCGCAGCCAGTCGAAGACCGCCACCACGCGCGGATCATCGCGTTTCAAGTTCGCGTAGATGTAGCTGAGCATCCCGCCGTAGCTGATGCTGCCGTAGGAACGCAGCGCGACGCGACCGGTCGTCGCATTCGTCTCGCCACCCGCCATGCTGTGGCCGGGATAATAAACGAACCCGCCCTTGTTCTTCGCGTCGTCCGAAGCCCACTTCTGTTTGTTGTAGGCGGGCAGATTCTGGCAGTTCTGGAGGAATTGAATCGCCGCCGCCCAGTCGAGATCCTTCGCGTCCGCCAGTTGCTTTTGATCCGCGACAAGGTGACGGCTGTGATAAATCGCCTCCAGCGCCGCCAGCGTGTTGCCCATGTCCGAATGCTGATACTTGCTGCCGTAGCCGATGCCGCCGTCGAACACGTCGTCGAGCCGGCCCTTGTCGCCGAAGTCGCGCTGCAAGCCCACGAGAACACCGCGCGCCTTGCGAATCACCGGGTCATACTCCGGCTTGTTCGCCGCCAGCAGCGCCATCATGGAGATCGACGTGTTGTAGGTGACGAGATTGCTGCGATGAATCCCGCCGTCCGGTTGCGCGCTCGCCAGCACGAAGTCGAAGCCACGCCTCAGCCACGCCGGCTCCGGCGTGTGATAACGATTCTTCGGATCGCCCTTGAACGCCGTCAGCGCCAGCGCGGTGACGGCCGGTTGTTCCGGCGTGGACCACCAGCCGTTGGAGTTCTGATTCGCCTGCAAACACGCCAGCCCGCGCGTGAACGCGTGCTCGACTTCGTTCGCGAACGACTGATCGCGTGGCACCCGATTCACGACGGGCTCGGCACCTCGCAACAAACCTCCGCTCACACCCAGGCACAGCACCAAAACCGAAATCTTCCTCATCCAGTGAAGCATCGTCATGACAGCCAGAGTGCCCCGCGCAGCCGGAACTTCAAACTGAAACTCAAACGCTCGCCCCGACTCCGCACTCCGAATAACCTGCGGCAAATGACCGTCCACAACTCACCTATGAAATCCTTCGCCCTCGCCCGATTGTCGCTCCTGTTCCTCGCCGCCAGCGCCACGCTTCTTTCCGCCGCCGACTTCGAGATTCGCAACGAAGCCGGGTTCAAAAAGATTTTCCCGGCCGACGCCAAGGTTACCAAGCTCGCCGATGGATTCGGGTTCACCGAAGGTCCGGTGTGGATTGCGCGCGACGGCGGTTATCTCGTCTTCAGCGACATTCCGAAGAACCAGTTGAAGAAGTGGACCGCGAAGGACGGCGTCTCGACCTTTCGCGAGCCGAGCCAGAACGCCAACGGCAACACGCTCGACCCTCAGGGCCGCCTCGTCACCGCCGAGCACAGCGGACGTCGCGTGTCGCTCATGGAAAAGGACGGCAGCCTGGTGACCGTCGCGGATCGTTTCGACGGGAAGAAATTCAATTCACCGAATGACGTCGTCGTGAAATCCGACGGCACGTTCTGGTTCACCGACCCGCCCTACGGCCTTCCGAAGGGCGAGCAGAAGGAACAGGCCGGCAACTACGTGTACCGCTTCGATCCGAAGACGAAGACCGTGACGTTGCTCGTGCAGGATTTCGACATGCCCAACGGCCTCTGTTTCTCGCCGGACGAGAAGAAGCTCTACGTCGCTGACTCCGGCAAGCCGCATCACATCCGCGTGTTCGACGTCGCGAAGGACGGCACCGTGGGCAACGGCCGCGTCTTCGCGGTGATCGAGAAGGGCGGACCGGACGGCATTCGCTGCGACGCGCAAGGCCGCATCTGGTCCAGCTCCGGCAATGGCGCGGATGTCTTCGCGCCGGACGGTTCGCTCATCGCGAAGATCAACCTGCCGAAAGGCGGCGCGAACCTCTGCTTCGGCGGCAAGAACGGGAAGACGCTCTTCATCACCGCGCGCGAAGGACTCTACGCGGTGGAAACGAAGGTGAAGGGAGCGAAGTAACCCGTCTGCTGCCGGCAGCACGCTCAAGCCCGCGGATGCGCGGCGTCGTAAGCCTTCTTCAATCGATCCGTCGTCACATGCGTGTAAACCTGCGTCGTGACGAGATGCGCGTGGCCGAGCAGTTCCTGCACGCTGCGCAAGTCCGCGCCGGCATCGAGCAGGTGCGTGGCGTAACTGTGCCGAAGCTTGTGCGGCGTGAGCTGCGGATCGAGCCCGGCGACTTCAAGATACCGTTTCAGGCGCGATTGAAATGTTCGAGCCTGCATCGGTTTGACTGACTTGCTGGATGTCAGGAAGACCGGCTCGTTTGCCGACGGCCGCTGCGGCAGCAAAGCCCAGTAGCTTTCGATGGCGCGCAACGCGGGCGCACCAATCGGCACCTGCCGCTCCTTCTTGCCCTTGCCGCGCACGCGCACCAGTTGCTCGTTCCAGTCGATGTCCTCCACGCGCATGCCGCACAGCTCGCTGATACGCAGACCGCACGAGTAGATTGTTTCGAGAATCGCCACGTCACGCTCCGGAACGGCGGCTTCCACCGGGCGGCCACGCTTCTTCTTCTCCGACGCGTCAGTGGAATCACTCTTCGACACCGCAGCGCGCAGCGGTGCCTTCAATAAATCTTCGAGCTGCGCCATCGTCAGGAAACGCGGCAGCCGTTTCTCCAGCTTCGGAAGCGAGATATTCTTGATGGGCGAACTTTCCATCACGCCACGGCGGATGAGAAATTTGTAGAATGTCCGCAGCGCGCTGAAGCGAAGCTGAATCGCCGCGCGGCTCAGGTTGCTGCGGCCGAGAGAACGCAGGTAAGCGCGGAAATCATCGCGCTGAAGCGAAGCCCACGCCGGTGCTGATTGACGTTCTTTCTGATGCCACTGATGGAACTCGCCGAGCGTTTGGGTATAGTTGCGGACGGTGTAAGCCGACGCACCGCGGTCGGTCGTGAGATGCTGAGCGAATCGATCGATCCACTCCATAAAAGTCAGGCCTCGTTCTCGCGCTGCGCGAACTCGAAGCCAATCTTCCCCTTGCCTTCGAGAATCAAGTGGGCGCTGAACGGCTTGCCGGCGCGTGAAATGAAATTCTCCAGCAGGTCCGTCCTGCCGTCCTTGAGCAGCTTCTGAAGCTGCGTCACATCAATGGCGCGACCGTTCTTCACCTTCTCCAGCTTGAAGGTGCAACGCTTCGTCTCGCGCTGGCTGTTCTCGCAGATGTAAAGGTCCGGGCTCTGGAAGATTTTCCCTTTGCACTTCGGGCAAACGCCAAGCGGTTCCTGACCAGTGAAATCCAGCTTCACCGCTGGTTCAGCCGTTTTCG
>JBDHQG010000206.1:0-7264 GCA_039806925.1 Limisphaerales bacterium | reverse complement strand
CTGCCGATCCCGAACAACCTCGCGTTCGTCGGTGCCACGCTGTCGGCCCAGGCGCTCGCGCTGTCGACGCTGACCACGCTGAACCTCGTCGCCTCGAACGGCGTGCAGTTCACCGTCGGCGTCGTAAAGCAGGTTTGACTCAACCGCACGGGAGCCATCAAAAATCTCGAAATCAATCGCAGAATCGCGCGATTCAAACAACCCGCCCATGAAATCGCGCAGCACAACTGCTCCGTACACCCAGCCCTCGATCGCCTGACGACGCTGGCTCAGGTTGGTCGCAACCACCCCATTGCGATAAACAGGCAACAGCAACAGCACCCCGGGCAGGTCGTCCTCCGATTGAATGAGCCGGATTTTTCCTGTCAACGCGGCATCGCCGCTGTCCCGGGCATGTTCCGCCCCCGCGCGACGCACCGGATCGGAAGCAATGTCAAAACCCAGCGAGCGAAGATTCCCGTTCACCGGTTCGATGAACTCGACCAGGTAGTGAACGTCGTTGGTGGCAGGAACGGTCGAAGGAAGAGCGCCCACACGCGCAGCGTAGTCGGGGTAACCGTCGGCCCGGCTGGTTTGCACGAAGCGTTCGAGTTCGGAATGAGGAACGTGTGCAATGAACCCGAGCCCGCGAATGCCCGGAAAACGCTGTTCAAAATCGAGGCTATGAACATATTCCCGCCACTCCTCGCGTTTGACCTTCTCGCTCGCCGCGAACAGGCCGCCAGCGCCTTTGAGCACCTGCTCATAGCCGCGGATGCGATTGGTGATGGCCTGCGTGACCTGCTCCACATGCCGCTGAAACCGGTCGCGATTCCGGCGCTGCAACTGGGACAGGGACACCTGCCAGCTGATGTAGGTGACGAGGAGGCACAATACCAGGACAACCCAGGCCACACCAGGACGCTCCAGCGTTTTCGCTGAGCCCAGCCCGGCGGGGCCGACCGCAAGATGCGGCAATTTCGGTTCACTGCCCGTGTTGCTCATTCGCCGATGGGTTCATGGAAACAGACGGCAAAAAAAACCGTCTTCCACGCCCCGATTGAATATGGAAGAGATTGGCCGGCAGGCGCAACGCATGACAACCGAATTTCCCTGCGCGCGGCACGGCCCCCAGCAGACAAAATTGAGTTGGCCGCCGGTCACATGAACCCCATCGGACTCCAGTCCGGCGATCTCAGGGCAAAACAAGCGTTTTGACCGTTGACATCACTCGCCTCGAAACATACTGTGCCCGCCCGACTCGAAGCGGATCGGTGCGATGGTTGCACCATCTGAGGCTTCCCGTCCCAGAGAGGAAGTGAGTTAAGTTGACCGAAATCAGGTTAAAAAAAGGTGAATCAGTGGATCGGGCGCTGCGCCGGTTGAAAAAGAAAATCGACCGCGAAGGCACCCTGAAAGAAGTTCGTAATCACCGGCATTTCGAAAAGCCGAGTGAACGTCGTCGCCGCAAGGAAAAGGTAGCGCGGTTCTCCGCGATGCTGGCCGCGCGTTACGCCGACTTGTAATTCACTTCCGTCGTTCAGAACTTTGCATGCCGGGTGTGGGCCATGAACCCCACCCGGCTTTTTATTGATGCCGGAGGAGGCCCGCCCGAACGCCCACTCCGCGCTTTGTCCACTGGCTGCTTTGCATTAACGTCCGTTTCGTATGTATTCGTTGTCGACCTGCTGGAACTCTCATCGCCACACCGAGGGCCGCGCCATGTTGCGCGAGATTCGCGACCTGGGCTTCGAGTATGCGGAATTGAGCCACGGCATCCGCATCAGCCTCCTGCCCGGGATTTTTGAAGCCGTCGAGGCCGGCGAGATCAAAATCTCCAGCCTGCACAATTTCTGCCCCCTGCCCATGGGCGTGGATCGTGCCGCGCCGAACATCTACAAATTCTCGTCCGAGGATCGCCGCGAGCGCGAGAGCGCCTTCAAACACACCGTCAAGACCCTCGACACCGCCGTCCGGGTAAAGGCCAAGCTGGTCGTCCTCCACACCGGCTGCGTCGATATGAAGGACTATACGGACACGTTGATCGAAATGGTCGGCGAGGGAAAAAAGGACACGCCGAAGTTTGAGAAGCTCTGTCGTGAAGTTCGCGAAGTCCGCGAAAAGAAGAAGGCTCGCTACATGGAGAACGCGCTGGAATCCATCCGCCGCATCGTCGATGAGGCCAAGCCCCGCGGCCTCAAGCTCGGCATCGAGAATCGCGAGGCGCTCGAGGAAATTCCGTTCGAGAGCGATTACGCGATGTTCATGGGCGAACTACGCGATCCGACCGTCGTTTACTGGCACGACACCGGCCACGCGCAGATCAAGGAGAACCTCGGTTTCATCAATCACAAGGCGCATCTCGAATCCATGCAGGCGCGGCTTTACGGATTCCATGTGCATGATGTGGAGTTTCCCGGGCGAGACCATCGGCCCCCGGGAAAAGGCACGATTGACTGGGAAGCCCTCAAGCCGCTCGTGAAGCCCGAGCATCTCAAGGTGTTTGAGCTTAGTCCGTCCCTCAGCCCCGCCGATGCCAAAGGCGGCATCGAGAAGCTGAAGTCCATCTGGGGGGCGGAGTAACTCCGGCGACTAGTGAAAAAGCTCTGGCAAAAGACCTGGAGGATCGGCCTTTGCCTCCTGCTTCTCGTCTGGGTGTTTCACAGCATCTTCGTCAACGAAGCCCGGCAGAAACGCGGCGCGGCGGAATTCAACCAACTCCCCCGCATGGAACAGTGGCGTCAGGGCTGGACGACCGGCCCTGGCGAACTGGGGCGGACGCTCACGAAGGTTCCACCCGGACACTTCGCCGTGTCCCTGATCTTCATGGGCTCGACGCTCCTCCTCGGTGTCGCGCGCTGGCGGTTCGCATTGCAGGCGCAGGATTTGAACGTCAGCTGGGCCCGCGCCGCGCAAATCTCCTTCGTCGCCCACTTCTTCAACTCCGTCCTGCTTGGCTCGAACGGCGGCGACCTGATGAAGGCCTGGTACGCCGCGCGCGATGCGCAGCACAAGAAGACGAGCGCTGTCCTTACGGTGGTCGTCGATCGCCTCGTCGGCCTTTGGGCGATGCTGCTCTTTGCCTGCGCGATGATGCTGTTCAACACCGAGTTGCTGTTCAGGGACTCGTGGGTCCGCCTGCTGGCAGGCGTGGTCATCGCGATGATGCTCGTGGGGTCCGTGGTGTTGGGAACAGCCTTTTGGGGCGGCGTTTCACGGCGCTGGTCGGGCGCGCGGGACTGGCTCCGCCGCCTGCCAAAGGGCGAGTGGCTCGAGCGCACGCTTGATTCCTGCAAGCTGTTCGGACGAAGCCGCTGGTTCGTCGCCAAATCACTCACCCTCTCGATGCTGTTGAACACAGCCTGCGTCGCGCAGTTCATCGTTTTGGCGAAAGGCATGAACATCCCCGTGTCGCCCACCGTGATGTTTGTCGTCGTTCCCATTGTCATCTGCATCTCGGCGCTGCCAGTGACCCCGAATGGACTGGGTGTTCGTGAAAACCTGTTCGTTCAAATGCTCGCCGTGATCGAAGTGGACCCCACTGCCGCGCTGTCCCTCTCACTCCTCGCCTACGCCGGCAGCCTGTTCTGGAGCCTGATCGGCGGCCTGGTTTATCTCACGATGAAAGACCGCCGGAACATCGCCGAGATCGATCTCGAACAGCCCCGCGGCGCGTGATCCGCCTCCGGCGTCCCGGAAGCGCTCGTCACCAATTATTTCCTTTCCAGCCCGCGACCTTCACGTATCACTAATTCTCACTGGCATGGACAAACTGCTGCTCATCGACGACGAAACCGACGTTCAATACTCCTTCCGACGAATCTTCGATTCGCCCGAAATCGAGCTCACCACCGCCACCAGTGGCGAGGAAGGTTTGCGCATCATCCCGAAGCTCAAGCCGAACCTCGTGATCATGGACATCCGCATGGGCGGCATCAACGGACTGGAAACCCTCCGCCGCCTCCGCCAGCTCGATGCCAAGCTGCCCGTCATCATGATGACCGCGTACGGCACCACGCAGACCGCCATCGAGGCGATGAAACTCGGCGCCTATGACTACCTGCTCAAGCCGTTCGACGTGCCAAAGCTCAAGCAGATCGTTTTCAACGCGCTCAAGGCGGCCCGCGCGATGAAGCAGGTGGTCTCATATCAGCCGTTGCTGGAATCCGAGGACTACGATCTCGGCATCGTCGGCCGTTGCGAGCAGATGCAGAATGTCTTCAAGCTCATCGGCCAGCTTTCGGCTTCGGACGCCACCGCGCTCATCACCGGCGAAAGCGGCACCGGCAAGGAACTCGTCGCGCGCGCCATCTACAGCCACAGCCGGCGTTCCGGGCAGGCGTTTCTTGCCATCAACTGCGCGGCGATTCCCGAGAACTTGCTCGAAAGCGAACTGTTCGGTCACGAGCGCGGCGCGTTCACCGGCGCCACCAGCCAGCGCATCGGTAAATTCGAGCAATGCAATCGCGGCACGATCTTCCTCGATGAAATCGGCGACATGACGCTCGCGACGCAGACGAAAATCCTGCGCGTCCTCCAGTCCGGCACGTTTGAGCGCGTCGGCGGCAACCAGCCCGTCAAAGTCGACGTTCGCGTCATCGCCGCCACCAACAAGCCGCTCGAAACCGCCGTTGCCCGCAAGGAATTCCGCGAGGATTTGTTCTATCGCCTGAACGTCGTGCGCATCGCCCTGCCGCCGCTGCGCGAGCGCAAGGAGGACATTCGATTGCTGGTAAACTATTTCCTGAAGAAATTCGCCCAGGAACAAGGCCAGCCGCCAAAGTCCATCTCGCCGGACGCGCTCTCCCAGCTGGAAGGCTACCACTGGCCCGGAAACGTGCGCGAGTTGGAGAACGTGATGCGTCGGGCGTTGGTCGTCACCAAGGGCGACGCCATTCTCCCATCGAACCTGCCCCCCGAGCTGACTGCGCCCCGCAGTCACGCCAGGGCGGCGGAATCCGCTGCGAACGAAGGAAGCCCGGCGGCGCAGTTCGAGAACGCCGATGTCGCCACGCTTGCCAAGGCGCTGTTCCACCGGGCGCGCCTTGACCCCAAGCTGAAGGTCATTCCCGCCGTGGAACGCGAACTCGTCATTCAAGCTCTGATTGAAACGCAGGGAAACCAGGTTCAAGCCGCGAAGCTGCTAGGCATCACGCGGGCGACGCTCCGCAAGCGCGTGGAAAAATTCGGCATCCGCCAGGGACTCGCGATTCAATGAAGCGGTCGGGAAAATGAAAGAGCCGCCCCGGCGAAGGGGCGGCTGTGCAAAAGCCATCCGGCTCTCCCGGTTCTAGTCCGCTTGCGGCTGAATAATCTTCACGGAGAAATTGTTCGTCCCGTCAGTGCCGCTGATGCTGCCTTTCAACTTGGTCGCGTTGAACGAACCGATGAGCGAGACGATGGCGGGATTGGTTTCCCCGATCTCGTAATAGATTCCGATCTTCTTGTTCGAGGTCAGGAGCGCGAATCCCGTGCCATCATAGCCCGGACCATGCGCCTCCACGTCGTAGACGTTGGGATTGCCTGACGCAGACAGGGTGAAGAAGCCGGTATGACGGGAACGTCCCTTCTTGCCTGTCGCCGTGTAGTCACCGGAGATGTCTGGCACCGCCGCGCGCGGCACGCCACGATACACCATGCTGCCGGTTTCATCAGATGCACGGAGTGTCATGCGCGTTCCCGCCACGACAGTGCCGATGAAACTCATGCCATTGGTGCTTGAGGAGGAAGTGAACGTCACTGAGCCCACGACTTTCCCCTTTTCGTCAAAGCCCCAGTAACCGCCGATCAACCTCCCGCCCCAAACATACGTGTTTGTGCCGGAGCCGCCGTCGGGGTGGCCGGTTCGAGGATCCACGTCGGTGGACGATCCACCCCGGGGATTGGTGTCGGGAGTGATGCCGCTTTTCAGCGGTTTGCCCGGCGTCAGAATCTCGAATCCCGTGAGCGTGTTATCACCAAGGAACGTGATTTGAGCGACACCTTTTTCGGAACCGGAGAAGGAGAAATCCCAATCTCCCACCGGAGAATCAAAGGGCGCCGCCACCACGTTCGCAATCGCACCGGCGATCACCAGGGCCGCGATGGCTCCCGGGAGGGGCACGAACCGTTTCTGCAGAAGGCTTGTATTCATGATCATTTCGTTGAGTTGGAGGCTGCTATCCATTTACTGCTTTCATAGCACTGCCACTCATCCATTAGCGGGCCGGCTGGGTCCAATCGTGGGGCTTGCCGCTGTCCCACGCGTTCTCCTTGGGTTCAGGCGATTCGATTGGCTTGCTTTGGAGAAACACGCGACCGCTGGTGTTCGCCTGGTAGTCGCCGTCATCCACAATGGTCGGGGTGACGAAGATGATGAGGTTTTGCTTGTTGCGCGTCTTGCCCTCCTTGCGAAACGCGAGGCCGGCGAACGGAATGTCACCGAGGATGGGCACCTTGGTGTAGCTCTTGGTGCGGGTGTCGTTGACGAGACCGCCCATGACCAGCGTGTTGCCGCTCGGAATCATCACGGACGTTTCAATGCGACGAATCGCATAGATGTTCGCCGTGTTGTCCGAACCGTTGAGCACCTGTTTGTCCACGCCGTCGATGTTCGACACTTCGGGAACCACCTTCAGCGAGACGTTGTTGTCAGCCGCGATGCGGGGCGTGACGTAGAGAATTGCGCCAAGGTTGGTGTAGGTGACGGTGGCGCCGGCCGGCGAATTAGCCGAACCGGGAGTCACCTGGAAGATCGGGAATGCGCGCGTCACCGACAAGGTGGCCGTCTGGTTGTCGAGCGTGACCGCACGGGGCGTGGCGACGACTTCCGTGTCCGTGTCCTTGTTCAGGAACGAGAGCACGGCGCTGACTCCGTCCGCGTCAAGAAACGCCGTCGCGGGATTGAAGCCCTTCGCCGTGTCCACCATCACCCGCGGCCATTGTGTCGCCAGGGGCGCGCCGGTGCTCTCCTTGTCCTCGACGGGTTTCGATTGAGTGTTGTTGCCGAAGGCAAACTTCTGCGCGGAGAGCGTGCCGCTCCAGTCAATGCCCTTGATCGTGCTGGGCGCCTTCGATGTCTCGATCAGCTTGGCTTCGATCAGCACCTGCTTGGTCGGCGAATCGAGCGTCTTGATCAGGCTCAGGACGCCATCGACTTCCTTCTCCGTGGTGTTGATGATCATCTGGCTCGTGCGCGCATCGGCGACGACCGTGCTGCGGGGAGACAGCGTCGTCTTGACGATGCTCACCAAGTTGCTCGGCTCGCTGTAACGGAGCTGAACAATCTTGGAGATCAACGGATCCT
>JBDHQG010000205.1:0-7275 GCA_039806925.1 Limisphaerales bacterium | reverse complement strand
GCGCATCAAGGTTCCGGATGCGAACAGCGACATCGATGAGATTGAGGTGAACACCGTCGCGATGGCTCCCGCCCCGGTGCTGAGCATCGCGAAGTCCGCGGCCAATGCCACGCTGACGTGGACGGGCGGTGGCGGACTTGAAGGAGCACCCAGCGTGACGGGCCCGTGGACGTGCATCGGCGAGGCGCGGCCGGCCGGCTACAACGTCCCCCTCAATTCGCCGGCATTCCGCTTCTTCCGCGTGCGCCGCTGAGCGCGCGAAATTTCCCTCACGGCCGCTTCACTTCGGTGAGGCGGCCTTTTTGTTTGGTTCTTCTGGGATTTCCCGGGAGCGAGATCGCTTTCGTGGATGGCACCGGTCCGCGCCTCGCGGAGCGAGGCTCCGAAAGTAGCCGTGGGCTTTAGCCCACGGTGGGAGGTGGGTGAAGACGCGTCGCGGAGCGACGCTTGAATGGACGGCATCTCAGGCGTTCAAGCGTCGCTCCGCGATCAATCTTCCTTCTCAGGAAATCCGTGAAGAACTTTTTCTTTCACCACGGCTTGCTGAACGCCATGCCGTGGGCGTCGGCGACGGCTTTGCAGGTGAGCCTGCCGTCCATCACATTGATGCCGCCGAGCAGGGCTGGCTGGCGCTCGCACGCCTCCTTCAAGCCGAGGTCCGCGAGCAGCTCGATGTAACGATACGTCACGTTCGTCAGCGCCTGTGTCGCGGTACGCGCGTAGGCGGCGGGCATGTTGGCGACGCAATAATGCGTCACGCCTTCCTCGACGAACACCGGATCGTGATGCGTCGTCGGCCGCGACGTTTCCGCGCAGCCGCCCTGGTCAATCGCGATGTCCACCACCACGCTGCCCGGTCGCATTTGTTTCAACATTGCGCGATTGATCAGTTTCGGCGCCCTGGCCCCGGGCACGAGCACCGCGCCGATCAGCAGATCAACCTGCGGCAGGAGTTCCATCAAGTGTGCCTCGTTCGAGTAGAGCGTGTGCGCGGTGTGCAGCGTGATGTCCAGGAAGCGCATCCGCTCCAGGTCCACTTCGAGGATGGTGACGTCCGCGCCAAGCCCCTGCGCCATGCGCGCGGCGTTGATGCCGGCCACGCCGCCGCCGAGCACGATGACTTTCCCCGGCAATACACCGGGAACGCCGCCGAGCAGCACGCCGCTGCCGCCGAAATGTTTTGCGAGGAAGTAGCCGCCCACGAGCACGCTCATGCGCCCGGCGATCTCGCTCATCGGTTCGAGCAACGGCAGGCGGCGGTTCACCTCGATGGTTTCGTAGGCGAGCCCGGTCACGCCGGATTTCAGCAAGCCATCGGTCAGCGCCCGGCCCGCGGCGAGATGCAGGTAGGTGAACAGGATCTGGCCGGGGCGGAGCAGGGGATACTCGGACGGCTGCGGTTCCTTCACCTTCACGATCAGTTCCGCGCGCGAAAACACGGCGGCGTGATCCTCGAGAATCGTCGCGCCGGCCCTGGCGTATTCCGCATCGGGGAAGCCCGCGCCGGCCCCGGCGTTTCGCTCCACGAGCACCTGATGCCCACGCTGCGCGAGCTGATACGCCGCGCTCGGCAGCAGCGCCACGCGGAACTCCTGTTCCTTAATTTCCTTTGGGACTCCGATAATCATACGTTTCCTCTCAAGTGGGCTGCCTTGGATCTGGACTGCGGGATGAGATCCGCGAAACACGCGAAAGGACGCCAAAGTGGGAAAGAGCCGGGTGGTCGCAAGCTGCCGACTTCCCCTCGCTGCTTTTCGCCATTTCAATCTCGTTCACGACCCGGTGCTTTCGTGTGGTTGGCGTGTTTCGCGGAGGCTACTTCGTCTCCGCCTTCGCCAGCGTCTCCAGCGTCACCGCTTCTGCTGCGCCACGTTCTGCCTTCGCGATGGATTCAAATTCCCCGCGCACGCGCTGGCGCAACGCGTCGTCGCGCGTTTCCAGCTCCATGCCCTGGCCGGCGCGCAGCGCGTGCAGCACGTCGTGCGCGGTGATCTGGTCCAGCGGCCGCGCCGGCGAATAGAGCACCTCGCGGTCGAGCACTTCGACGATCAGCTTCGCTTCGAGCAACGGCTGCACCAGGCGGCTCACCAGCCGCGACGGCACGCCGAGCGCGGAGGCAATCGTGGTCACGCCCGGCGGCTTCTCGCCACGGAGGAAATGTTGCGCGATGAGCGTCACCACGCGCAGCGCCACGAACTCGCGCCCGCGCTGGCTCACGCCCTCGGCCTGTTTCTCCTGCAGGTAGGACTGGCGGTTCTGATACGCATACGCCACCTGCGCGCCGAAGAGCAGGATCAGCCACGAGAAATACATGCCGACGAGGAAGAGCGGGATGACCGCGAGGCCGCTGTAAATCTGCGAGTAACCCGCCGCCTTCGAGACGTAGAGCACGCTCAGCTTGTTGTTCAATTGCCACAGGGTGCCGCCCACGATCCCGCCGACGAGCGCCGCCGCCGGTTGCACGCGCGTGTTCGGCATCAGCTGGTAGAACGCGCCAAAGGCCAGGCTGAGCAGGACGAAGGGCAGCAGATAAAATCCCGTCGATCCCACCCATTCCCAGCTCTTGCGCTCGATGGCCTCGGGGAACGCGTCTTCGAGCAGACGGCGGTTGAGCCGGTCGAGGTCGTGCCCCTTGGGATTCGTTGCCAGCAGGCGCTCCGTTTCGTTCCTCAGCTTCACCCCGGCAAAGAGATTCGTGTTGTGGAGGACGCGTCCCTCCAGCAGGCCGTTCAAACTTTCGGCCAGCGTCTTGCGCAGCGCCTTCGGTTCGGACTTGCCCCGTTCGAAACGCTGCACCGCCTGGGCGAACGCCTCGTTCCCGCTCTTCATGAGCCCATCCCGGATGAATCTCGCGAGCGGCTTCGCGTTCGCGCTCGAATCAATCAACTGTCCCATCAACACTTCGGGCGCCTTGATGTCGCGCCCGGTCAGCAGCGACAGCCCGAGGATGCGCTTCGTTTTCGCGAAGTGTGGTCCGGTCGTGAGCCCCAACACGAGCAGCAGCACGACCGGCCCGAGCGTGATCGTGGCCCAGTATTGAATGATGCTCGCCACCCAGCCGCGGCCATGCGTGATGCCCCAGATGTCGTTGAACGTCGCCTCGATGGTGCGCAGCAGCCCGATGGCGACGAAAATGAGTGCTATCGTTCCGGTGAGCCCCACCGTGCTGGAGTTCACCTTGCCGATGAACTCGTTGATGTTCGTCACCACTTTGTCGAGATTGTTCTCGCTGCCGGCGGCTCCCGACTTCACCTCGAGATCAAGCATCGGCGCGACATTGCGCACGAGCCCGCGAATCATGTCGTCCACCGGCTGCCTGCCTTGCGACTGCAGGAAGCTGGTGCCGATGGACACGCACACGGCGAGCAGGGGAATCAACGCGAGCAACGTGGTATAGGCGAGGGCCGAGGCGCGCACCGGACAGCGGTTGCGCACGAAGCTCTTGCCGACCAGCAGCCAGAAATGCGCGAAGCGCAGGAGCAGAGGACGCTTCGCATCGTCCTCGCGTCCGATGCCGGTTTCGTGAAAGAACGCAAGCGTCGCATCCCAGAGCCGCTTCAACTTCATCTGCGTGTCGTCAGCCACGGGCGGAATGTAGAATCTGGCATCGCCGGTTCCAAGCCCCAAGGCGGACGGGACTTCGCCATCGAGCATTCAACCTGCGGTGGCGGTGGAGCGCCGATCTCCGAATCGGCACAGTCATGCTCTTCCCGATTCGCCCCCGCAGAGCCGATGTCGAAAAGTGCCACGAATAGACGTTTCCCCGAGAAGGGTGTCGGTGAAAATTCGGGGGAGCGTAGCCGCCCCCGCTTCGTGGCATGTTCAAACGGGGCACGAGGGCACGGCCCTGCTGGGCCCGGGTCGCTCTCCACACAAACGGCATCGTTCCGGCCGCGTGCTCCGGGGAAATTACAATGCGTTTGCGGTGTTTCGTTGCGGCTGGAACCGCACGTTGCTGGACGCTTCCAGCGGATTCGGCGCAATCGGTTTGATGACATCGGAAGGATCGGCAAACTTGCGCACGAGCAGCTCCGCCTCCCTCCATACTCCGGCCTTCAACAGCCACTCGCGCGCCTCCGTCTCATATTTTCCTTTCAAGCGCGATTCGCCGACGAGCGATTGCTCGTTCAAATCCTGAGCCACCGTCTCGCAAACCAACGCCTGGCCGGAGATTTCGTCCACCAGCTGAGTCAGTGAATTATCCATGATGACTTTCCTCCCTGCAGATGGAATGCCCTCCATCAACCAAGCAGTCATCTGAGGATAAAATTCCTCGCAGTCCTTGTGGATCAGGGGAAAGCGGTGATCCCCCTGCATCCTGTCAGTGTCGGCGAACTGGTTTTGTCCTCTCCATCGTGCCCCGCTCTCTGCATTTTGCATTTTCCATTCTGCTTTTTGCAATTGTCTCGATGGCCTTCCGTCGCCCCAACGCTTCTGCGCGCCGCGGCCAAGTTATTGCAGGAAAACGTTTCCAGGTGTCCTGCCGGGGGACGGCAGACATCGGGCACAGGCGGTGCTTGAGAGGGTTCAGAAACAAAAAACCTGAATGGATTCACCATCATGAAAACCCGCAACTTCGCTTTTCTGGTCGCCGTATCAGCAGGGCTTGCGTTCGCGGCGGACCCGCCGGAGGAGATCAAACCCGGACGAGATCGATCCACCAACAACGTGCCCCGCCCGTTCAACACGAACCAATACTCGTTGACCAATCGTTTCGGCACGAACGATCCCGCGTTCACCAACCGTTTCCGCACGAACGCCCCGGGCCCCATCGCCCCGCGGGATCGGAATTTTCCGCCGGACACCTTCCCGCCCGACCGGTTTCCACCGGATCGTTTCCCTCCGGATCGCTTTCCGCCGGATCGTTTTCCACCGGATCGTTTTCCACCGGAACGGTTCGAGCCCGAGAAACCACCCGTAGTGCCTCCCGAGCTCGAACCTCCGGTGCGACCTTCAGTGCCCCCACCCCCACCGGGCCGGCCATTGCCTCCCAAGAGCGTGACCATTGTGCCCACTACGCCGGGTACGGTTCCTGTGATCCTGACCGTCCGTGCCCGGCCATCTTTTAACCCTGCAACATCCCCGAAATCCAATGAACAAAACCGTCAACCCTGTCCCTGAAGGCCACCGCACCATCGCGCCCTGCCTCGTGGTGAAAAGTGCGGAGGCCGCCCTGGCCTTTTACCGTGCCGCATTTGGTGCCGCCGAGCTCATGTGCATTCGAGATTCCGAAGGCCGGGTCATGCACGCCGAGATCCAGATTGGCGATTCCCGGCTGATGCTCATGGAAGAGTGTCCCGAAATGCAGATCCTCAGCCCGGAATCCCTCGGCGGCACCCCGGTTTCCATCCACCTCTACGTTCCTGACGCGGATGGCTTGTTTCGACAGGCAACCGACGCTGGCGCGAGCGTCGTCGCTCCGCCAAAGGATCAGATCCACGGAGACCGTTGCGGCTCCGTTCGCGATCCCTTCGGGCACCTCTGGCAGATCGCCACGCATCAGGAAGACGTGCCGCTGGACGAGCTTCAGGCCCGCTTTGAAACGCTCTGCTTTACCTATTGATTCACATCGTGATCATCGTTTCTGCTGCGTCGGACTACTCCCCACGAGTCCCACGCAACAAGAAAGAACCGCGCACCCGTTTTACGGATGCGCGGTTTCATTTCTTCTCCCGGCCTTGCGCCGCCCGCGCTATCAACGTGGCTGTCCACCTGCGCATTCCGCGCCCCGGATAATTCAGGCGCGCGTCGTCCCGGTTTATTCCGACGCCGGGACGACGAGCACGCGGTAGAGGCGGCGTTTCTGGCCGGGCGTGACGGTGTCGCTCACGCAGTTGGTGGTGCCGTTGCCGGTGACGGGTGGACCAAGCGGCGCCCAGCCGCTGTCCGTGGGGGCGGGGAAGTATTGCACGAGATACTTTTGATCGAGGACGCTGGGCCAGCAGATTTGCACTTCGCTGACATGGATGGCGAGCGGCGGCGGATCGAGATGGAGGGGCGTGGCGACGACGTTCGAGTGGCTGAAGTGGGTGAAAATGTCGGCTCCAATCATCGGTTCCTCACGCACGCCGTTGATCCGGAGTCCCGCTGCGTTGTTGCTGACGATGTAATGCAGGCTGGTGAAGCCGCCGGGCTGTCCCGCCGGAACGGGCATTCCGAACTCGATGTAACCAGCCGCGACGCGGCCATCCTCGAACTCCTGCGCCACGGAACGATCCGTTCCCAGGATGAACATCCGGGCGCGCTGGCTGTCGTGATGGATGACGAGCCGCACGGAGGATTGTTCGGCGTCGGGGAGCTGCTGGTTGACCGGCCCGGCAATGCCGCAGCAGGCGAAGTAGCGGCCGCTGGTGATCTGGTATTCGTTGGTGGAGAAGCTGGCGGCACGCGCCACGGCGACGGTGAACGCGAGCGTGAGCGTGGCGAGCCACAGGTGCGAGCGGATGAGGAGTGTTCGCATAAAATTCCTGACGGTTGGTTCCCATCTACGAATGACACACGGGCGCTTCGCGGGCAAGCGCGGCATTGGTGTCTTGCCAGTCCGGGCTGTTACTTCGCCGGCGCGGCGCCGCCGCCCTTGCCGTCGCCGAACATTTCCTTCGCCATCTTCAGGCCCAACTGCTGCATGGCGGCCTGTTGTTCCTGCATTTCGCGATAGCTCTTGAGCTGCTCCGGCGTGAGGAATTCCGCGGCGCGCCCGAGCACGCGCTGGTTGTAGTCGTTCATCCACTGGATCTGCCGGTCGATGTTTTCGGAAGTCATCAGGTCCTTGAGTTTGGCCGGGTTTTCATTGGCGTCCGAGGGGATGGGCGGCGGCGCGGCGGTCTTCTCCAGTTTCATCACTTCGAGGAGGCGGGCGGCCTGTTGCTCCTGCAACGGGAGGCTCTCGCCCTGAAGACGGGTCTGCAACTGATCGATTTGCATGCGCTCACCAAGGTTGGCCTGGTAGTCCTTGAACTGCTGGTTGCGCTCGTCGCCGAGGAGTTCCTTGATCTCGGCGTCGGCCTGCTTTTTGAAATCGGCGATGGTCTGGTTTTTCTCCTTCGCGTCGGGAGCGTCGGGATTGTTGCCGAACAGGCCCTGCGCGTTTTCGACGGTCTTCATCTGGAGATCGGTGAGGATGCCCATGAGCTTGTCCTTTTCCTCCGGCGCGAGGTTCAGCTGCTTGAAGAGGCCGCCGTACATCATCTTGATCGCGGATTGCTGCTGGCTGCGCATCATTTCGCGCATGGCCGGATCTTTCATCATCTTCTGCACCATGTCGCCCATTTCCTT
>JBDHQG010000204.1:0-7280 GCA_039806925.1 Limisphaerales bacterium | reverse complement strand
CGTCCACCGGAACCAACGCGCCATCGACCGGAACCGGCACCGCCGGCCTGGCCGGCGGCGCCACGGCCACCTTTGTCACCGGCTCCACCACTGACTCGGGAGCGGCGGCGGGCGACAACTCCGGATGGAACACCGCGGGCTATCCCAGCCAGGGGGCCGGCAACAAAACTCGCGGCGTGGAGTTTCACGTCAATACCGTTGGTTTTGAGAGCCTCGTGATCTCGTGGGATCAACGCGCGAGCGCCACGGCGAGCAAATACACCCGCGTCCAGTATTCCTCCGACGGCGTCATCTTCCACGACGGCCCCGTCGTCAGCCACACGGCCGGCGGCAACAATTTCGGTTCGCAGTCCATCAGCCTCGCGTCGTTCAGTGTCGTGGACAACAATCCGAACTTCGCCTTCCGGCTGGTCACGGAGTTTGAAAGCACTGCGACCGGCGCGGGAACAGAAGGCTATGTCGCGGCCGGAACAGGCTCCTCCTACGCAGCCAATGGCACGTTGCGTTACGACCTCCTCACCATCTCCGGCAGCCCGGCCACCGGGAACATCGCCCCCACCGTTTCCAGCCTCACCAACCAAACCCTCCGCGTGAACGGCAGCCTCACGGACATCCCCTTCACGGTCGGTGACGCGGAAACTCCCGCGGCGGATTTGACCCTCTCCGGTTTGTCCTCCAACTCCGACCTCGTGCAGAACGAAGCCATCACCTTCGGCGGCGCGGGCGCGGATCGCACCTTCTCGCTCTCGCCCACGTTCTTCGCCTCCGGCACCACGACCATCACGATCACCGTGACCGACGGCGGCGGCAAAACAAGCTCGTCTTCGTTCGTGCTGACCGTGCTGCCGGACAACACCGCGCCCACGCTCTCGAACACCTTCACCAATTACCACACGATCAAGGACGTCGCGCTCGCCCCCATTCCGTTCACGATCGGCGACAACGAATCGGCTCCCGAGGACCTCGAAGTCATCGTCAGCTCCTCGAATCCCGCCGTCATCCCGCACGACCACATCGTCATCGAAGGCACGGGCGCCGAGCGCACGCTGAAGATCAGTCCCGCCCCGGGACAGGTCGGCAACTCGGTCATCACCGTCGCCGTTGGCGACTTCGTGCTCACCACCAGCCGCCGTTTCCACGTCATGGTCGTTCCCTCCGCCACGGTGGTGCTGAACGAGCCGTTCGAGTATGAGGACGGCTCCGTGACCACCAACTCCGCCAGCCTGTGGAGCACCCACAGCGGCATCTTTGGTCAGTCACAGGTTTCAGGCGGCATGCTGGGCATTCTTTCCAGCCAGACGGAAGACATCAATGCGCGCCTCATCGGCAGCCCATTTGCGGCCGGCAGTGGCGCCATGCTCTACGCCAGTTTCGCGGTGAACTTCAGCAGCGTGCCAGGTGACGGCGCTGATTATTTTGCGCACTTTCGCGAAACCGGCGGTTCATTCCGCTGCCGCATCTTCGTCAGCACCACCAACTCCACACCCGACACCTTCCGCCTCGGCATCGCCAACAACAACGCCAACATCACCAACGCCGTCACCCTTGAAGGCGATCTCGCGCTGAACGTCGATCACCTGGTCGTGGTCAGCTACGACATCGGCACGGGTGTCAGCAAGCTCTGGGTCAATCCCACGTCGGAAGCCTCTCCCAGCGCCACAGCCACGGACAATCCATCGCCTGGGGCGATTGGCTCGTTCGCCTTCCGCCAGAGCACCGGCATCGGCAGCCTGCGCGTGGATAACCTCAAGATCGCCACCACCCTCGCGGACGTCGTGACCCTCGCCCCCGCCGCGAGCATTGCCATCGCGCGCGTTGGCAACACCGTGCAGATCTCATGGCCTGCCACCGCCACGGACGATGGTTACGCGTTGCGCCAGGCCATTAACCTCGACCAGCCCGTCAACTGGTCGCCTGTTGACGCCGGCGTCGAACGCGTCGGCGACCGCGATGTGGTCACCCTCCCGGCTACCGTCGGAAACGTCTTCTTCCAGCTCGTGAAATAACGCGCGGATTCGATCCTAAACACCCGGCCGATGAGCAATCGTCGGCCGGGTGTTTTGTTTGGTATTTGCCCCGGCACCCGGCTAGGCTCGCCCTTCAATTCTGTGATGAACCGAGCCATCTTTCTCGACCGCGACGGCACGTTGAACGTGGACAAAAACTACCTCAGCAACCCCGCCGATCTCGTCCTCATCCCCGGCACCAGCACCGCGCTCCGTCGCCTGATGGATGCCGGCTACAAGCTCTTCATCGTCACCAACCAGTCCGGCATCGGCCGCGGCTACTACACGCTGGCCGACATGCACGCGGTGAACGACCGCCTGTGCGAGGTGCTGGCGAAGGACGGCGTGCGCTTTGAGAAAATCTACTTCGCGCCCGAATCCCCCGAAGCGCCGAGCCGCGGCCGCAAGCCCAGCCCGCAATTCCTCTTCGACGCGCGCGACGAGTTCGGCATCGACCTCGCGCAGAGCTACATGGTCGGCGACAAGCTCATCGATTTGGAATGCGGCTGGAACGCCGGCGTGAAGAAAAGCATTCTCGTGCGGACAGGTTACGGGGCTGACGTGGAGAAGAAGTCCTCGGCAACCATCACGCGGGCCGTCGTGTCTGACGACCTCCCGGCTGCGGTGAAATGGATTCTTGGCCAACCCGGCGGCATCAAAGCATGAAACGCCGACGGCACCCGGCTCTGCCGCCACGCGAGATTACGCGCGGCTTTGTTGATGCCATTCGCCTGAAGCGGGACGAAGTCGAAAGCTTCGAGCAATATCCTTTCTGCATCCCGGCCGTACGTCATCTACAGCGTCTGGAATTTCATCCGGCTGTGACGTTCTTCGTTGGCGAAAATGGTTCCGGCAAGTCCACCCTCATGGAAGCCATCGCGTTAAAACTGAACTTCAACGCGGAGGGAGGAGGAAAGAATTTCAACTTTGCCACTGCCGAGACGCACTCCTCTCTCAAAGATTATCTTGTTCTGGAACGAAGCCCGGCGCACGCCACGGACGGATTCTTCCTTCGGGCAGAAAGCTTTTACAATGTGGCTTCCGAAATAGATCGGCTGGGAGTGAATTACGGCTATGGAGGAAAGTCGCTGCACGACCAATCGCATGGCGAAGCCTTTCTCTCCCTTCTCTGCAACCGGCTGCAAGGAGATGGCGTGTACCTGTTCGATGAGCCGGAGGCCGCCCTGTCACCGCAGCGGCAACTCAGCGTGCTGACACTGCTGCACCGCCTCGTCTATCATCGCTCCCAATTGATTGTCGCAACCCACTCGCCCATCCTGCTCGCCTATCCGCACGCCCGCATTTACCAATTCTCGGAAGAAGGCATTCGCGACATCAAATACACGGAGACGGAGCACTACCAGATCACACGCGACTTTCTGAATCGTCACGAGCGGATGTTGGAGATTCTGCTGACCGAGGAGGAGCTGGATTTGAGATCGAAGGAACGTTGAGGCGACTGAGGGTTCGCCCGACAAGTTTCCACAAGGCAACGCCTCAGTGCTCCGCATGAACGGATTCCTTTATGGCGTCAATCGTCATGCTGGCTTACTACCACAAGCCCGCCTGAGGGAGGCGAAAGAGATATGGACTGCGGAGGCAGGACTCCGCTTTAGCTACATCTTCCGACCATCCGACGCGCTTGACTGGACTCACCGTGCAGCCAAAGCGGAAACAGGTTTCCGCAGTCCATAACTCCATTTGCCCGCCGCTTCCTACCGCACCCTCCTGACAGCGCCTCTTTGTTGCGTTTCGCCAGCGCTTCTTCTAAATGACCGTCATGCGCATTCTCGGCATCATCCCGGCCCGCTACGCATCGACCCGCTTTCCCGGCAAGCCGCTGCATCTCATCGCCGGCAAGCCGCTCATTCAGCATGTCGTCGAGCGCTGCCAAAAAGCTTCCGCCTTGTCCGAGATCATCGTGGCAACGGACGACCCACGCATCGCGGACGTCGCGAAGAAGTTTTGCCGCGTGGAGATGACCTCCGACCAGCACCCCAGCGGCACGGATCGCATCGCGGAGGTCATGCAACGCTGCGACGCCGATGCCGCGGTGAACATCCAGGGCGACGAGCCGTTGATTGATCCCAGCGTGGTGAATTCCGTCGCCAAGGCGCTTGAGAACGCCGCCATGTCCACCGCCGCCACCCCGATCAAGGACGCCGCCGAGTATGACAACCCCAACGTCGTAAAAGTCGTGGTCAACGCCGCGGGCCGCGCCCTGTATTTTTCGCGTCGCACGATTCCGTTCTTGCGGGACGCCGCCAGTCGCCCGGTTGAAGAGCAGTTGGCGGCGTTTCCCTTTTTGAAACACCTCGGCATCTATGGCTACCGGCGCGAGGCGTTGTTGAAACTGGTGAAGTTTCCGGTGTCCGCCCTCGAGGCGGCGGAGAAGCTGGAGCAGTTGCGTGCGCTCGATAACGGAATCGAGATCGCGGTCGTGACGGTGCGGCACGACAGCGTGGGTGTGGATGTGCCGGGCGATGTCGCGCGGGTGGAGAAGCTCCTTGGCCACGGATAGAACTCACTGGCTTCATTCCCTTAAGCCAACGCAGCGATGATGCCGTCCGTTGTTTGGTCGACTTCTTTTCCGTTCACCTCAACAGCAAGCGCGATTGTCCTGCGACAATCGCGCTCCATGTTCGGGTGATAACAGACCGGCTGTCAGCGCACCGTGATGTAATACGTCACGTCCGCCTCGGCATCGAAGTCGAACGGATCGCCTTCGGCGATGGAGAAGTGAAACGCTCCCGTTATGTGAATCGTGTGTGTGCCTTTGCAGAGTGGTGTCACCATGACAAAGTAGCCGTCGGCGACCGACTTTCCCCGACCGCCCGTTTCGCCAAAAATCCAGGGCGAGGGCGCGTTGAAGGAAAATTGAGGCGACGTAAACCGGTACGAATCCAGGTTGGGAACCGCTACCCCATCAATCTCGAAACCAACCCGTGTGATGTGATCTGCCAGGAAACGGGCGTTGTCCCGCCGCTCGTTCTTCGTGGCTCCCAATCCCTCCAGATCGGAGGCTTCGGCATTCATCAGCGGCACGAACAACCACTTGCCGAAAGGAATGGTGACGTGACGTTCGACGGTGCCAAAAGGAAAGGCAAGGAACCACACCGGTCCCCTTTGCCCGCTCCGGACATCGAAGGATGGATCGTCCAGCATGGGATGGCCGTCGAGCGGATGTTCCATCGCCCATTGCCACCACGCGGCGCTCCAGGCGCTGTGCACAAGCGGGAAGGGAGGCAGGACGGGCGGGAGATGATCGGCGCGGACGGCGGGCGCGCCAAACATCAATCCGGCGGCGAGGAGCAGCGCGGACAGGAAGCTCTTGGCGGATGAGATGGAGTGGTGCTTGGTGTTCATGTTGTTCTTTTGTTGGTTGTTGTTTGTCAGATCCGCGTCAGCGCACGCGCGGAGAAACGGATGAGTTCAACCCTTGCTACCGGAAACGGCGCGGGTTGTTACAAGAAAGTTGAGCGCAGGTTTTAGCCTGAGCTGTAGTCGCGCATTGGCGTGTCGGGAGGAGCCGGGAGGGACAGGCTGGAGCCTGCGCGGCCTCTTCGGTTGCCGCGGCTTTCAATCAGAGGATGGCCTCCGGCGGCCTATGGAATGAACACCCGATAGGTCATGTCCACCGGGACATAGAGGTCGACGGGGTCAACCGGCGTGCGGAAGTGAAAGGCCGCGCCGTAACGAATGGTATGATGGCCGGGATCGAGCGGCTTCAGCATGAGATAATAGCCGTCTCCCACGGAAGTGCCCATGCCGCCTTGTTCGCCAAATATCCACGGCGTGGGGGCGCGGAAAGCAATTTGCGGACTGACGAATCGATATGCGGCCAAATCCGGCACGGGCATCCCGTCGATCTCGCAAAAAAGTTTCACGATATGGTCCGCGAAGTAGCTGGCGATGGCGGCCTGGTCTTCGGCTTCGTGCGCGAGAAAAGGCGGATCCTCCAGGTTGGAGCTTTCGACATTGAGTACAGGGAAGAATAAAAATTTGCCCGGCGGAATTGTGCATGAACGCGTCACGCGGTCAAAAGGCGCACCCAAAAACCAGACCTCACCTCGCTGCCCCTGGGTCACATCAAATGTGGGAGAGTCAATAAAAGGATGAGACGTGCCGGCGGAGGTGGCCCAAGGCAGTTCCATGCCCCATTTCCACCACGCAGCAGCCCAGTGAGGATAGGAGACGGATGAAGGCGAAACGACGGGACTGGACGCGGATGAACCACCACCGGGGAAAGTTTCACGATTCGTTGCGGTTTGGAAATCCAAGTTCTTGTTTGTGGCAGTGGAGGCGGACGACGGCTGGTTGGTCTCGGAACGGGTCAACAGAGGGTCCTGGGACGAAGCCGGCGCGGTGGAGTCCCTGGCCTTCAGGGAACTGCTCTTGGGCGGAAATTTTCTCGTTATCCCGCCTTCGATGAAAACGCTGAGCGCCTCCCGCGCCTTCGCTTCCGCGGCGCGCGCTTCGGCTTCTCGAACCTGGCTTCTTTCTTCGGCGGTGCGCGCGCGCTGTCGTGCTTCTCTCTCGTTTAGGAATGACCAGATTGCCGTCCCCAGACCCAGAACCAGTGCGGCCACGACCGCAGACGCGGCCAAGAAGATGAGCTTGTTCCGTCGGACCAGTTTCTGGAACCGGTAGGTTGTGCTGGGCGGACAAGCCAGGACCGGCTCCTGATTCAAATGACGTTGAATGTCCAAAGCCAACCCATTGGCGGTTTCATAGCGGCGGTTGCGGTCCTTCTCCAGCGCCTTCATCACGATCCAGTCCAGGTCGCCGCGCATGAGTTTTGTGAGTTGTGCCGGCCCGATCTTCCGTTGGGACGAAAGCGTGGAGAGACGTTCCTTGCTCTCCGTCAGACGGGTGCTGGGCTTGGGCGGTTCTTCTTCGCGGATGCGGCGGAGCACTTCGACGAACACGGCCTGGCGCAGGGTTTCGCGCCGGAGCGGGGTGGTGCTGGTGAGCAGTTCGTAGAGCAGCACGCCGAGGCTGTAGATGTCGCTGCGCGTGTCGATGTCGGGCTGGTTCAACTCCGCCTGCTCGGGGGACATGTATTCCGGCGTGCCGATGAGCGCGCCGAACCCGGTGAAGAGCGTGCGCCCGGTGAGTTGCTGGCCGGTGGCCTTGGCGATGCCGAAGTCAATTGTCAGTTCGCGGGCAAAGTCACCCACCCGTTCGCGGGTTAAAATCACCCGCCCTTTGAGGTGAGTCGTTGCCCTGGAGGTTCCCGGTTGGGGAACTCTCCGGGCGATGAATCAACTCAAA
>JBDHQG010000203.1:0-7295 GCA_039806925.1 Limisphaerales bacterium | reverse complement strand
CGGTGCTGGCCACCGCATTGCCGTCGAGCCGGAGCAACTGACCGTCGAGCAGGCGCTTCAAGTTTCCGCCCTGACGCAGCGTGCCGTCGGGCAGCACCTTCGCGCCGTTCGGCAGCGCGTGTTCGCGCGTCAGCGTTTTGGCCTCGCCGTCGGTCACGATTTCCACGCGGCCTTTGCGCAGCGCGATGTGATAGAAGACCGGCACCACGGTTCCGTCCGGGCTGCTCAGCATGCCCTGCGCGTCGATGACCTGGCCTTCGCGCAACTGCCGCGTCTTGCCCTTGCCCACGGTGAAGACGCCGTTCGTCTTCACCACGACTTCGTTTGCGAGCGCGGTGTCGGCGATGGCCTCGGTGAGTTTGCCTTCCTGCGGCACGAGCACCTTGCCGCCCTTGAAGGTGACGCGATCCACGGGCGCCATGTCCTCGGCCACGAGAGGGCCCGCGCCCGTCAGGATCCACGCCGCCAGCAGCCCGATGTTCAGAACGTTCGTCTTCATAAAGTCAGCACTTGTCAGTTCGCCGGAATCGCCGTGCCGCCCGTCGGAAGGCGCGGCGCAACCCGTCGCCCCGTATATCGGCAGTTCGATGGACGAGCATAGGCCGGGATTCGCGGCGGGGCATCCGTACCATTCCAGCTTTCTTCTTGGCATCCCTTCCGGCACGTCCTCACACTTCGCGCGATGTCCTGGCTCGAATCACTGGATTTGTCGCTCTTCCGCTTCATCAACCTGAAGCTGAGCAATCCCGTGCTCGACGCCATCATGCCGCAATTCGCCGGCAACGCATGGTTCATCCCCGTCCTCGCCCTCCTCGCCGCCTGGCTCCTTTGGAAGGGCGGCACGCGCGGACGCCTCTTCATCCTGATGCTCGTCCTGGTCATCGGTGCGGGCGACGCGCTGGTCATCAACAAAATCAAAAAGGCCGTCAGCCGGCCGCGGCCCTATCACGCCGTGCCCGAGGCAAAGCTGCTCGTCGGCAAAGGCGGCAGCGGCGCGATGCCCTCCTCGCACACGTCGACGTGGATGGCGGCGACATTCATCGCGCTCATCTATTACCGGCGGACGTGGCGCTTCATGGTGCCGCTCGCGGTGTGCATGGCGTTCTCCCGCGTGTACCTCGGCGTGCATCATCCGAGCGACGTGCTGGCGGGCGCGATTCTTGGCGCGGGTTACGCGGCGGCGGGATTATGGGGGATCGAATCGCTCTGGCGCTTCGCGGCGCGACGCTGGTTCCCGCTCTGGTGGAGCCAGCTGCCCTCGCTCATTCATGTCCCCGCCGAAACGCAGCCCCTGCCGGCGAACCTTTCGCCGGTGGTCGCGCGCGAGCAGCAATGGCTGCGCCTCGGCTACCTCCTCATCGGCGCGCTGTTCATCTTCCGCGTGCTCTACATCAACAGCGGCGTCATCGAGCTCAGCGAAGACGAGGCGTATCAATGGCTCTGGTCGAAACACCTCGCGCTCTCCTACTACAGCAAGCCGCCCGGCATCGCCGTCGCGCAATTCATCGGCACCTCGATCTGGGGCGACCGCGAACTCGGCGTGCGCTTCCTTTCGCCGGTCATCGCGCTTGTGCTCAGCGTGCTCCTGCTTCGATTCATGGCGCGCGAAGTCAACGCCGCCGCGGGCTTCTGGACCGTCGTGCTTTGCAGCACGGCGCCGTTGCTGGCGGTGGGATCAACGCTGATGACCGTCGATCCGCTGCTCGTCCTGTTCTGGACGGCGGCGATGATCGTCGGCTGGCGCGCGGTGCAACCGAGCGGAACCACCGGTCAATGGCTCGCGGTCGGACTGCTGATGGGCCTCGGCTTCCTTAGCAAATACACCGCGGCGATCCAGATCGCCTCCTTCGCGCTCTTCTTCGCGCTCTGGAAACCGTCGCGCATTCAACTCCGCCGTGCCGGCCCGTGGCTCGCGCTCGTCGTGTTTGTGCTCTGCATGACGCCGGTGCTGGTTTGGAACGCCCAACACGGCTGGATCACGGTTCATCACGTCGGCGAGAACGCGAAGCTCGACAAACCTTGGGAGCCGACGCTGGCGTACTTCTTCGAGTTCGCCGGGTCCGAGGCGGGCTTGATGAACCCGGTCTATTTCGTCGCCGCCATCTGGGCGAGCATCGCGCTCTGGAAACAGCGCGAACGCCCTCCGCTCATCGTTTACCTCTTCGCGATGAGCGCGCCGGTCTTTTACGGTTACTGGCTCTACTCGCTGCACTCGCGCATTCTGCCGAACTGGATTGCTGCCGCAGTCGTCCCGATGCTCTGCCTCGCGGTCGTTTACTGGGATCAACGCTGGCGCGCGGGAGCGCGGGTGGTTCCGCGCTGGCTGCTCGCGGGCTTCATTTTCGGCACCATCGCCGTGGTATTCTGTCACGACACCGGCATCGTCCAGCAACTCACCAAGCGCCGCCTTCCGCCGAAAGTTGATCCGCTCCGGCGCGTCGATGGCTGGCGCGAGACGGCACAGATCGTCGGTGACGCGCGCAAGGCGTTGCTCGCGGAGGGCGGCAGGGAAGTGCTCATTCTCGGCTCGCACTACGGCGTGACGGGCCTGATGAGTTTCTACCTGCCCGAAGCACGCACGGGCTTGCCGGACAATCCGCTCGTGTACTTCCGCACCTCCGACAAGCCGAAGAACCAGTTCTATTTCTGGCCCGGCTACCGCGGACGCCACAAAGGCGCGACCGCCCTTTACGTCGACGAAGAATCGCTGCCCAAGTTCAAGAAAGGTTGGTTCGCGCTCTGGCTGGGCGGCAGCAAGGATCTCTACGTCGCGGATGAACCCGACCGCGCCAAGGTGCCGAAAGAAGTGCTCGAAGAATTCGAGTCCGTGACTGATCTCGGCACGCGCGATGTCGTCGTTCGCGGCCACCTGCTGCGCCGCATCCGGCTCTTCGCCTGCCGCAACCTCCTGCGCTGACATGAACGGCGGCGTTTTCCAGACACGCCTGCCGGTGCGCGACTACGATCTCGCGGCGACCGTGGACTGCGGCCAGGCCTTCCGCTGGCGCGAGATCGGCTTCGGCTGGGAAGGCGTCATCGGCGCGCGCTGGGTGCGTCTGCGCAAGGAGCTCGACAGCATCGCCGCCGAAACGTTGGCCGAGCCCGACGACTGGCGCTGGCTTGCGGAATATCTCCAGACCGATCTCGATCTCGCCGCCGTGCTCGCCACCTTCCCCGACGACGAACCGCTCCGCCAAAGCGTCGCCGCGTGTCGCGGACTGCGCCTGCTGCGACAGGAGCCGTGGGAATGCCTCGCGTCGTTCATCCTCTCCTCGACGAAGCAGATTGTGCAGATCCGACAAATCGTCGAACTGCTCTGCACGCGCTTCGGCACGCGGCTGGAAGCGCCGGTGGATGCCCGTTTCACGCACGCGTTTCCCACGGCGGCCCGGCTGGCGCTCGTCAACGAAGCGGACCTGCGCGCGTGCAAGATGGGTTTCCGCGCGCCGAACCTGCTCGCCGCCGCGCGCGCCGTGGATTCCGGCCAGCTCGATCTCACGGCAGTCGGGCAGGGAGCTGTCGACGCTGCGCGCGATCAACTGATGCAACTCACGGGCGTAGGACCGAAGATCGCGAACTGCGTGCTGCTTTTCGCCTACGGTTACCAGCAGGCGTTCCCGGTGGATGTGTGGGTGATGAAAGCCCTCCGCCAGCTCTACTTCCCGAAGCGCCGCCCAAAGCCCGAGCGCCTGCGCCGGTTCGTGAGCAGCTACTTCGGCCCGAACGCCGGCTACGCGCAGCAGTATCTGTTTCACTACATGCGGACGAGGGAGTCGTGATGTCGCAATTCGCACTTGTTGGATAGCTCGCGTGTCGAGGTGGGTTCCGTTCAGCGCCGGAGGCGCGATAGAGCGTAGCCCACGGCGCGAGCCGTGGGTTGGGTGACGTAGAGGAGCAAGCCCCAGCGGGGCGACAGAATGCCGATTTGGTTGAGGTCTGTCGCCCCTACGGGGCTTGCTTGATCCTCCCCTGCCGTTTGCACCCACGGCTCGCGCCATGGGCTACTGTCTGTCGCTGCTCCGCAGCTTGGATCGTTCGGAGTCGTGAGTTCTCCGGGATCAATCATCGACACCGCGCGCAGCGGTTCGTAATTTCGTGCTTCGACGTTTTACCGGTCATGACGCAGCCCAAGCTTGAAGTTGTTTTGTTGCCCGCCGAGTTCGCCGCGCTGAGCCGGCGCGACTTGAGCCAGGCGGTGTGTGTCGTCTTCGACATCCTCCGCGCCACGACCTCCATGATCACCGCGCTGGCCAATGGCGCCGAGGCGATCATTCCCGTGGCCGAGATTCCCGAGGCGGTGGCGCTTCGGCAGAAGAATCCGAACCTTCTGCTCGCCGGCGAACGCGAGGGCTTGCGCATCCGTGCGGACCTCACGGGCAGCATCGATTTCGACCTCGGCAATTCCCCGCGCGAATTCACGACGGAGAAAGTTTCCGGCCGCACCATCGTGATGACGACGACCAACGGCACGCGCGCGCTCCGGGCCTGCGCCGGGGCACGGATGATTCTCGTGTCGTCGTTCCTCAACCTGCGCGCGACCACGAACTGGCTGCTCGAACGCAAACCGCCGCACTTGATTCTCGTGTGCAGCGGCACGCACGAGGAACCGGCGCTGGAGGACATCCTCGCCGCCGGTGCGCTGTGCGAAAAAATCTGGTCGCACTACGTGGGCGGTCAGATGTCCGACGCGGCGGAGCTGGCGCGCCGGATTTATCCGCTGATGCAGAACGATCTCGTGGAGGCGATGAAGAGCTCGCGCAACGGGCGTCGGCTGCTCGCGAATCCCGAGCTGCGCGATGATGTGCGTCTGTGCATGCAGCGCGAGACGATTCCCTTCGCGGCGACGCTGATGCCGGGCGGCGCGGTGCGGAAGCTGGATTGAGGCAGAGCAGCGCTTGGTGAATTCCTCACCATGTTTCTTGGTTGGCTCGGTGCGCTCCGCCTGACTCGCGGAGCGAGGCTGTGATGGTAGATCCGTGGACTTCAGTCCACGGATCGCGCAACCAATAGATCGCTTTTCGTCGCGTAGCGACGATTGAGCGGCGACTTTAACTCTGACGAGACGTGGGCTTTCATGCGTCGCTCCGCGACGCGGAACGTTTGTGGAACCAACCGTGGGCTGAAGCCCACGGCTACCTTCAGTTGGTCGCTCCGCGACCCGGAATGTCGGCGCAAAGAATCGTTGTGAAGGGAGGAGGTTCCTTCTTGTAGCATCCGGCGTGAGCCGGATCACTTGTTCGGAAACACGGGGGAAATCAGATCAGACTCACGTCCGATGCTACGCTCACGCCGAAGGCGATTGGCTTTCCGCCATCTCTGCTGCGGAAAGCCACTCCTGCAATTGCGCCACCAGCGGCGACGACTTCAGCTTCTGCGCGTCGATTTCCGTGACGGGAACGATTCCCTGGCCGCTGTTCGTGAGAAAGACCGCGTCCATGCTGAGCAACGCCGAGCGGCTGATCGATTCTTCCACCGTGGGAACTTGGTGTGCGCGGCAGAGCTCCAGCACTACCTCGCGCGTGATTCCGGCGAGCGCGCCCACGCTGACAGGTGGCGTGCATACGGTGCCGTTGCGTATCCAGAACACGTTGCTCGACGCAGCTTCCGCGACGTCGCCCTCGACGTTTAACAGAAGCGCTTCGTCCGCGCCGCGTTCCTCGGCTTCAGCACGCGCGAGAATCTGCGGGAGCTTGTTTGCGGTCTTGATCGCGCTCAGCGGATCATGCGTCGGCACGCGGATGGTGGCGGTGGCGAGGCGAACGGACGTGGGGGGCGGACGGAGCGGATGATGTGTCATTGCGACGGTCGGCGAGTTCGCGCCTTGAATCGAGTAACCGCGTGCGCCGCTGCCGCGACTGACGGCAAGGCGGAGGATGCAATCCGGTTGCGCGTTCTTGGCGATCAGTTCGATGGCGAACCGACGGAGTTCCGTGCCGGACCACGGGAGCTTCAGTCGCAGGAATTCCGCGCCGCGCTGGAGTCGCGCGAGGTGGCGGCCCCACCAGAGCGGTGTGGCGTTGTGGATGCGGAGGGTCTCGAACAAGCCGTCGCCATAAAGAAAGCCGCGGTCCGTTATCGGGACCACGGCTTGATCTTCCGGCAGGAACCGGCCGTTGAGAAAGGCGATCATTTCATTACGTTACGAGCATTGCACCGGAGTGCGCCCGTCCTCGGGCGCAGCAACGTAGTCTTACCAACTGGCTTGATACTGTCTGGCGCAATTGACGCTCGCATGTTTCTGCGCCCGAGGACGGGCGCACTCCAGCGGCGCTCTGTTACCACTTCAACGCCTGCAGCCGCTTTGCGACCTCCTCGGCGTTGGCGCGGCTGTTGAAGGCGCTGATGCGGAAGTAGCCTTCGCCCTTCGAGCCGAACCCGCTGCCGGGCGTGATGACGACGTTGGCTTCATTGAGAATCTTGTCGAACGCCTGCCAGCTCGTGTAGCCCTTCGGCGTTTGCGTCCAGATGTAGGGCGCGTTCGCGCCGCCGTAAACGGTGAGCCCCGCAGCCTTCGCGCCGGCGACGAGCACCTTCGCGTTGCCCATGTAATGATCGATGAGCGCGCGGACCTGTTGCTTGCCTTCCGGCGAGTAAAGCGCCTCGGCGCCGCGTTGCACGGGATAGCTCACGCCGTTGAACTTCGTGCTCATGCGACGATTCCAGAGCGGATGGAGCGCGGTCATCTTGCCGTCGGAGGTCGAGGCCATGAGCGTCTTCGGCACGATGGTGAAGGCGCAGCGAATGCCGGTGAAGCCGCCGTGCTTCGAGAAGCTGCGGAACTCGATGGCGCATTCGCGCGCGCCGGGGATTTCGTAGATGGAATGCGGAATCGCCGGGTCGGAGATGTAGGCTTCGTAGGCGGCGTCGAAGAGGATGATCGACTTGTTCTTCAGCGCGTAATCCACCCAGGCCTGAAGCTGCGCACGCGTGGCGGTCGCGCCGGTCGGGTTGTTCGGCGAGCAGAGGTAGATGATGTCCGCTTTCACGCCCGGCGGCTCGGGCACGAATCCGTTCGAGGGCGTGCAGGGCAGGTAAACGACGCCTTCATACGCGCCGGATTCGTCGGCAGGACCGGTGTGGCCGGCCATGACGTTCGTATCGACGTACACGGGATAGACCGGATCGCTGATGGCGAGTTTGTTCTGGTGCCCGAAGATGTCGAGGATGTTGCCGCAATCGCACTTTGATCCATCGCTGATGAAGATTTCGTCGTCGGCCACATCCACGCCCTTGTCGCGGAAATCGTTCTTCGCGATGGCGGCGCGGAGGAAGTCGTAGCCTTGCTCGGGACCGTA
>JBDHQG010000202.1:0-7316 GCA_039806925.1 Limisphaerales bacterium | reverse complement strand
CGATCCCATCGCGGTTTACGAAGTGCAGAAGATCATTCGCCGCCTGAAGGACCGCGGGCTGGGCGTCTTGATCACCGATCACAACGTGCGCGAGACGCTGAAACTGATCGACCGCGGCTACATCATCCACAAGGGTCAGGTCCTGGTGGAAGGCAGCGCGGAATTTCTCGCAAACGATCCCAAGGCGCGGGAGATTTATCTCGGGCCCGAGTTCAACATGTGAGGGACGTGATGCGTGATGCGTAATGCGTGATGCGTAATGCGTATTGCGTATTGCGTATGCAAAGCCGCTGACTCAGACGGATTAAGCAATACATAATAAAGACCGCTCAGCTTATGAACTACGACGAATGGATCCAAACCGTGCCCCAAGCGATGACCACGGATCCACTGTGGAATCTCAAGGTGTATCGACTGGCTCTTTTTGTCGCGGACATCGGCTGGCATGACGTCACCAAACTGATGCACGACAAGCGCACGCTTGATCTTGCCAATCAGCTTTACCGCGCGCTTGGTTCCATTGGAGGAAACATGGCTGAAGGTTACTCCCGCGGATCGGGCAAGGATCGGGCGCGCTTTTACGAATACTCCCTGGGTTCCGCCCGCGAAAGCCGCAACTGGTATTACAACGGCCGCCATGTCCTCGGAGACAAAGTCGCCGAACATCGGATGAATCTGTTGAGCGAAATAGCCCGCCTTTTTCTCGCCATGCTTCCGGCCGAACGCGCGCTTTATCTGCGAGAATCGGATTGTTCCGAACCGATGTGGTTGGCTGATTCAGGCGTTCCTGTTTCCCTGGACGAAGCCAGACTGGAACAGTTTTTGACCAGCATCCCCTTGCCTTAGCCACGCAACACGCAATACGCAATATCCCTCCCATGCAACGCGACATCGTAACGGTCGAAAAATTCTACACCGAACAGGCCAGTGCGCTGCAACTCCGGCTGGTCGCGGGCGCGAGCGGTCTCAAGCGCATCATCCGCGAGCCCACGGTCAACCGGCCCGGGCTCGCGCTCGCGGGGTTTACCAAATACTTCGCCAGCAAACGCGTGCAGGTCATGGGCGCCGCCGAATGTACGTTTCTCAAATCGCTGACGCCCGGGGAGCGCGAGAAGCGTTACGCCGACCTGTTTTCCTACAAGATTCCATGCGTCGTCTTCAGCCGGAACCTGAAGCCCGACCGCGAGTTCCTGCGCGCCGCGGAGAAGGCAAACGTGCCGATCTTCCAGTGTCCGATGATCACAATGAAGTTCATCAACCTCGCCACGCTCGCGGTGGAGATGATGTTCGCGCCGCGCGGCACCGAGATGGGCAGCATGGTGGACATCCTCGGCGTCGGCGTCATCGTGAAGGGCGAGAGCGGCATCGGCAAAAGCGAGTGCGTGCTCGCCCTGCTGGAGCGCGGCTACAGCCTGGTGGCGGATGACATCACGAAGGTGACGTTGCTCGATGGACGCGAGGTGATGGGAACCAGCTCGGAGCTGACCCGGAATCACATGGAGGTCCGCGGCATCGGCATCATCAATGTCGCCGCGATGTTCGGCGTGAAATGCGTGCGGCTCGAGAAACGGGTGGACCTCGTCGTCTCCCTCAAGTCGTGGGAGGAAGTGCCGGACGTCGATCGCCTCGGCATGGAGGAGCAATACATCGAAATCCTCGGCGTGAAGATCCCTCACATGATCATCCCGGTGCGGCCCGGTCGCGATCTGGCGCGTCTCACCGAGGTTGCCGCCTTCCAGACCAAGCTGAAAATCTCGGGATACAATCCGGCGAAGGAGCTGAACGACCGTCTCCTCGCCAAGATGGCGGCCAAGCCGGATTGATCCGAAGCAGATTCCCTTCGTTATCTTCTGTTCCTGTTCTACTCCAGCCCGAGAATCCGCCGGCCCTCCGCGGTGATCATCGACTGATGCCACGGCGGATCCCACACGATTTCTACGACAGCCTCGTCGACACCATCCAGCGAAAGAAGCTTCTGCTGCGCGTCGCCGGCGATGACTCCGCCCATGCCACAGCCCGGCGCCGTCAACGTCATCTTCACGTCGACGCCGCGACTGCCACCGGGTAGCTCCTTCATCTCCATGCTGTAAACCAGCCCGAGGTCCACGATGTTCACCGGAATCTCCGGGTCGTAGCACGTCCGCAGCGTGTCCCAGATGCGTTGCTCGGTCACCTCGCCGCCAGTCGATTGCAGTTCAGCCGTCGCCTCGATGCCGAGCGCATCCGCGTCCTTGCTCGCGACACGGAAGAGCGCGCCCTGAGCGTGAATCGTGTAGGTGCCGCCCAGCGTCTGGGTGATGTCCACGGGCGTGCCCTTGGGCAGCGTGATGGTGTTCCCGTGCGGAATTTGCACGGCTTCCACATCACGGATTAGCTCCACCGAAGTCACGTTGTTCATAAAAGTCTTCTGCGCCGGGTTTGTTGAAAATCGGACAGGGCCACACTACCAAGCTCAAAGGACAAAGTTCAAAAGGTTCCTCGCTGTTTTCGGTGGAACAACTTTTTACCCTGGCAGCTTCAGGGTCGCGGAGCGACCGCCTGAAAGTAGCCGTGGGCTTCAGCCCACGGTGGTTGGGCGAAAGGGTGTGCGTCGCGGAGCAACGCTTGAAGGCAGTTTGATTGAATGAAAGGCGACCAGTCGTCGCTCCGCGACGAGAGGGGCGGTGTCTTTAATCCGTGGGCCGAAGCCCACGGCTACCGTCACATTCTCGCTCCGCGAGTTGAAATCAAAAGCGCATCACACTTCTCCATGTCGGTTGGACTGGTTGTTGAACTACGGATCATGGACCCTTTGCCGAGCTTTGAACTTTGAACTTTGAAGCGCCGGGGCCGAACTCTAACTTCCCCGCCGTGAGCGACGCGCTGCCATTCGTCACCATCATCATCCCGACCCGGCCGGGACAGGCGGAAATCCCCGCCGTCACCGCGGCGCGCGCGCTCGACTACCCGAAGGACCGCCTCGAAATCATCATCGCCCGCGGCAAACAACCCGCCGTCCAACGCAACGCCGCCATTCGCGCCGCCCGCGGCGAATGGATCTACTTCCTCGATGACGACGCGGTCGCGCGGCCGGATGCCCTGCGCCGCGCTCTCCTCCATTTCGCGCAGTCATCGGTGAAGATGCTCGGCGGTCCGAATCTTTGCCCGGCGGATGCGCCATTGCTGGAGCAAGTCTTCGCCGCGGTGCTGGGCAGCTGGCTGGCGTTCGGCCCCAGCCGCGCGCGCTACGATTCCGTCGGTGTGGCCCGCGAGAGCGGCGAGAAGGAACTCATCCTCTGCAACCTGATGGCCCGCCGCGTGGATGTTCTGGAACTCGGCGGCTTCGACGAATCGCTCTACCCGAACGAGGAGAACGCGCTGATGGACGAATTGCAGAGGCGCGGCGCGAAGCTCATCTACGATCCGGATTTCGTCGTGGAACGCCGGCCCCGGCCCACGCTGCGCGCCTTCTGCAAAATGCTCTTCACCTACGGACGCGGACGCGCCGAGCAGTTCCGGCTGCATCCCACGCCCGGCTCGGCGCTCAACTTCATCCCGCCGCTGTTCTGCGTTTACCTCGTCGCTTCTGTCGTTGCCGCTGCGTGGCTGGGGCCGATTGTCTTCGGCCCGCTCGGACTATATGGATTGGTTGTCGTCGCGCAGACGTTCGTCTCGATGGCGACCAAGGGATTTGCGCGTAGCCTGCTGGCGATGCCGCTGGTCATCGCCAGTCACATTTTCTACGGCCTCGGTTTCTGGCGCGGCCTGTTCACGACGCTCAAGCCCGCCGGACAAAAGCCCGCCGTCGAGGTGAAGCTTGAGACCATTTCCTTGTAATGTTCCTTCATGGACGGAACGCCAGCATTGCCCGGCATTCCGCTCTGGGCACATTGCGGCACATGACAACCTTTTGTTGCATATGCAACAAAAGGTTGTACATCCGCGAAGGGAGGGGAAGAGGGCTGTGTGGGTGTCGACCTGACTCCGTGCCTCAAGATGCGCCTCTCCGGTCTTAAATTTGGAACTCGCCATTTACCTCGCAACCGAACCTTCGTAATTTGTCACGATGCCCGTTGAACTGACCGACGCCCTCTTCAGCAAAGCCGCCGGCTGGGAAGCCATGAAGCGCGCGCGCGCCTACCTGGAACAGGACCAGGTGCTGAGCTCGAACTGGACGGAACCTGTTTTGAAGGGCGTCGTGCAGGTCGGCGAACTTTCCTTCCGCGCCGGCCTGGTCATCAAGGGGCCAATCGACATCGAGAACATCTGCTCCTGCCGTGAGTCTCGCGAACGGGGCATCATCTGCGCGCATTCAGTCGCCGTGGGCCTGCACCACCTGAAACGTGCTGCCGGCGTCCCGCCGGCAGAATCGTCCGCCCGAAAAGGCGCGTCCACATCGATTGAAGGCAAGTCCAACTCCGCCGGCAAGATGTCGGCGGCGCGTTCCAGTGGATTGCTTCGCGATGCCAATGGCGAACCGGCGGAGCTGTTCCTCATTCTCACGCCGAACTTCGAGCAGGCCGCCGCGCGCGGGAAAGTGGTGCTTGTAATTGAGGCCAGTTGGGGCGGCGGACGTTGCCCGCTCAACGCGCTGCCGAAGCTCCGCCCCTTCGCCTTCTCGGAACAGGACGACAAAGTCATCGAACAACTGGAAGCGCTCACGAACGGCGAGACGCCGGGCATGATTCAGGTGGAGACGAAAGACTTCACGGCGCTGCTGCCGACGCTGGCGGATCATCCGAACATCACGATTAGCAAGTCCAACAAAGTGACGGTGACAAAGACGCCGCTCAAGCTCCCGCTGACTGCGACATTGGAAGCGAATGGAGAGATCGTCCTGTCTCTTGGCGCCGGAGTGCGCCCGTCCTCGGGCGCAGAAACGCCCCCGCCTTCCGCAGGCGGGAGTCAATCCGAAGCCCGGCGTACTTCGGCTGCTCCCGCGCCCGGGGACGGGCGCACTCCGTTGCTTCAACTCGGCAACGGCTGGATCTGGCGCGAGCGCACGATTCAACCGCTCGGCATTCCGCCGGCGATGGGCGATGTGTTCCGCGGCCCGGTGCGCATCACCCGCGCGCAAGTTCCGCAATTCCTCAGCCAGCAATGGCCGCAGCTTCAGGCCGTCGGCGGCGTGGAGGCGAACTTCAGGCCCGAAGATTTCACGCTCGAACCGCAGGCCCCGAAATTCCTGCTCGAACTCAAGGGCGGCCTCGCGCAACTCACCGGCCTCCTGCAATGCGCCTACGGCTCGCGCATCATGACCGTGGGCGTGACCTCGACGAATGAAGGCGTGTGGCTGCCCGATCCCGAAGCGCCCACACGGTATTCGACGCGTGACACCGGCGCCGAACGCGCCGCGTTATCGCGCCTGCAACGCAGCGGATTCTCGGGGCCGGACAGCGACGGAAAGCTCCAGCTCAACGGACAGAACGCGGTGCTGAACTTCTTCGCGCGCGAGTATCCGAAGCTGGAGCGCGAGTGGAGCGTGACGTTGGAGGAGCGTCTGGAACGCAGCACGAAGCAGAACATCGAGCGCATCGAGCCGAAGTTTCAGATCACGCCGTCGGGCGTGCAGTGGTTTGATCTGGGCGTGGTGTTCGAGTCGAGCGGCGGCGAGAAATTTTCCGCGGCGGACATCCAGCGCTTGGTGTTGTCCGGCCAGGGACACACGCGACTTCGGAACGGCAAGACCGCTGTCATCGACACCGGCGCGGTCGAGGAACTGCAGGAGGTGCTGCTCGATTGCTCACCGCAACAGCATGGCCAGGGCTACCGCATCAGCAGCACGCAGGCGGGCTTTCTCGAATCGACGCTGAAGCAGCACGCCGGCTGGAACGTGCAGGCGCCGACAGCCTGGCGTGACCGCGCGGCGAAGCAAAGCGGCGAAGCGAAGCTGGAATGTCCGCCGCTCGGCGAGTTGGAGAGCGTGCTGCGCCCGTATCAGAAGCACGGCGTGGCGTGGCTGCGTTTTCTGCGCGAGAACGCGTTCGGCGGAATTCTCGCGGACGAAATGGGCCTGGGCAAAACCCTGCAAGTGCTGGCACTGATCGAGTCAACGCGGAATGACGAATCCAGCGCATCATCCGCCGCTCCGCGTTCCGCACTCCGCGTTCCGCACTTGGTGGTTTGCCCGACCAGCCTCGTCTTCAACTGGGCCGCCGAAACGAAGAAATTCACGCCAAACCTGCGCGTGCTCGCGTTGCACGGGCCGGATCGACATCGGCTCTTCGAGCAGATTCCGCAGAGCGACATCGTGGTGACCAGCTACGCGCTCATTCGTCGTGATGCGGAGAAGTATCGCGGGCTGGAGTTCGACACCGTGGTGCTGGACGAAGCGCAGCACATCAAGAATCGCCAGACGCAAAACGCGCAGGCGGTGAAGGCCGTGCGCGCGAAGCATCGTCTCGTGCTCACCGGCACGCCGATGGAGAACTCGGTGCTCGATCTCTGGTCGATCTTCGATTTCCTCATGCCCGGCTACCTCGGCACGGCGCAGGATTTCCGCGAGCGCTACGAGTTGCCCATCACGCGCGAAAAGAATTCCGATGCTTCCGCGCGTCTCTCCCGTCGGCTCCGTCCGTTCATCTTGCGTCGCTTGAAGCGCGACGTCGCAGCCGATCTCCCGGCGAAGCTGGAGCAGGTCTCTTTCTGCGAGATGACCTCCGACCAGCGCGCAGTGTATCAGCAGGTCATCGAGGCGAGCCGCAAGGAAGTGCTCGATGCGGTCGGTGCGCAGGGACTCGCGAAGAGCCGGATGGTGGTCTTGAGCGCGCTGCTGCGATTGCGACAGGTCTGCTGCGATCTGCGGCTGCTGAAGCTGGACGGTGTGGAGCCGGCGAATGCTTCCGGCAAACTGGATTTGTTCGGCGAGTTGCTGGAGGAAGTCATCGATGGCGGTCACCGCGTGCTCGTCTTCAGCCAGTTCGTCTCGATGCTCACGCTGCTCAAGGAGCGGCTCACGGCGGAAGGCATCGAGTTCTGTTACCTCGACGGCTCGACGACGAATCGCGGTGAAGTAGTGGAGCGGTTTCAGAAGACCGCGGCGATTCCCGTGTTCCTGATCAGCCTCAAGGCGGGCGGCGTCGGCCTCAATCTCACGGGCGCGGACACGGTGATTCACTTCGATCCGTGGTGGAATCCCGCGGTGGAAGATCAGGCGACAGACCGCGCGCATCGCATCGGCCAGACGCGCGTGGTCACGAGCTACAAGCTGATCACGCGCGACACCATCGAGGAGAAGATTCTCCAGCTGCAGCAGAAGAAGCGCGACATCATCAAGGCCACGCTCGGCAGCGAAGAAGAGCTGACCGACGCGTTGAGCTGGGAGGACATCCAGGAAC
>JBDHQG010000201.1:0-7345 GCA_039806925.1 Limisphaerales bacterium | reverse complement strand
TCGTCGGCCCGTGCTTCATCGGCTTCGCCATCGGCGAATCCCTCGGCGCCAGCGCCCTGCGCATCTGCGGCGGCATCTTCACAAAGATCGCGGACATCGGCGCGGACCTGATGAAGATCGTTTTCAAGCTGCCCGAGGACGACCCGAAGAACCCGGGCGTGATCGCGGACTGCACGGGCGACAACGCCGGCGACAGCGTCGGCCCCACGGCGGACGGCTTTGAAACGTATGGCGTGACGGGCGTGGCGTTGATCGCGTTCCTCGCGCTGGCGCTGACCTTGAAGCCGGCGATTTGCGCCACGCTGATCGTCTGGCTGTTCGCGATGCGCATCCTGATGATTCTCACGTCGCTGGGCTCCTACTTCCTGAACGAAAAACTCAGCGAGGCGAAATACGGGAAGCTGAAGGATTTCGATCTCGAGGCGCCGCTCACGCATCTCGTCTGGATCACCTCGGTCGTCTCCATCGTGGTCACCTACGCGGCGAGCTGGTGGCTGCTGGGCAGTTCGGCGGATTCGGGCAACCAGGCCTATGGCGGGCTCTGGTGGGTGCTTTCGAGCATCATCAGCTGCGGCACGCTGGCGGGCGCGTTGATTCCCGAGTTCACCAAGGTTTTCACCAGCACGACCTCGCGGCATGTGAAGGAGATCGTGACCTCGTCCGATCACGGCGGCGCGTCGCTGAACGTCCTATCCGGGTTCGTCGCGGGAAATTTTTCCGCGTTCTGGAAGGGGCTTGTCATCCTCGGCCTCATGCTCGTCGCGTGGAAGGTGTCGGATCATCCCGCCATGGCGCGGCTGATGCCCGCCGAGTACGCGTTCGCCGCGCCCATCTTCGCCTTCGGCCTCGTGGCGTTCGGCTTCCTCGGGATGGGTCCGGTGACCATCGCGGTGGACAGCTTCGGCCCGGTGACCGACAACGCGCAGTCCGTTTACGAACTGAGCCAGATCGAGTCCGTCCCGAACATCCAGGAGGAGATCAAGCGCGACTTTGGTTTCGAGCCGGACTTCGAGAATGCGAAGATGCAGCTGGAAAAAGGCGACGGCGCGGGCAACACCTTCAAGGCGACGGCCAAGCCCGTGCTCATCGGAACCGCGGTTGTCGGCGCCACGACGATGGTCTTCGGCATCATCATGCTGCTGGAGAAACTTCCCGGCTACGGCAACGTGATGGCCAAGCTCAGCCTCGTGCAGCCCGAAGTGCTGCTGGGCCTGCTCTTTGGCGGCTCGGTCATCTACTGGTTCACGGGAGCGAGCACGCAGGCCGTCGTCACCGGCGCGTATCGCGCCGTCGTGTTCATCAAGGAGAACATCAAGCTCGACGCCGAAAAGGCCTCGATCGAGGACAGCAAGGAGGTCGTGAAGATCTGCACCGTTTACGCGCAGAAAGGCATGACAAACATCTTCATCGTCATCTTCTGCATGTCGCTCGCCCTGCCCTTCTTCAATCCCTATTTCTTCATCGCGTACCTGGTGGCGATGGCGTTCTTCGGGTTGTTCCAGGCCATCTTCATGGCGAACGCCGGCGGCGCGTGGGACAACGCGAAAAAGATCGTGGAGGTGGACCTGCGCCAGAAAGGAACGCCGCTGCACGCCGCCACCGTGGTGGGCGACACCGTGGGCGATCCGTTCAAAGACACCTCGTCCGTCTCGCTCAATCCCGTCATCAAGTTCACCACGCTCTTCGGCCTGCTGGCCGTCGAAATCGCGGTGATGATGAAGGACCAGGGAACGAAAACGCTGATCGGCTGCGTCTTCCTCGTCATCGCCCTTTTCTTCGTCTACCGCTCGTTTTACGGGATGCGCATCCCGAACGAGAAGGCGTAATGCCGCGCCATCGCGAGGTTAACCAGACATTAGAATTTTCCGAAGAGTCACACAGGGCCTTTGCGTCACGGCTCGGACTGTGGCATAAAGGTCCATCAACTCATGAAACTGGTCGTACCGTCGTTGGCCACCGCTGTCTGCGCCGTGGCATTGTTACTCCATCCCGCCACCTCCTCCGCCCAGACCGCGCTCGTCAGCGCTGGCACCACTTGGCGTTACCACAAAGGCACGAACGCGCCACAGGCGGGTTGGAAAACCGCCCTGGACACCTCGTTGAATGCGGAATGGGCGGCGGGTGCCGGCGGTTTCGGCTACGGGGACAGCGACGATGCAACGACACTCTCCGACATGCAAAACCGTTACACGACGGTTTACATCCGGAAGGCGTTCAACATCCCGAACGCCATCGACGCATCGCTCCAACTGCGATTGACGGTCGATTACGACGACGCCTACGTGGCCTACCTCGACGGCCAGGAAATCGCCCGCTCCGCGAACATCGTGGGCGGGGCCGTCGGCGTCGAACCCGCCTATACCGGGCGCGCTTCTTCGACGCACGAGGCCTCCGCGGGCTCGGGCGGCAATGCCCCCGTGGTGGTGAACCTCGGTCCGGCGGCCACATTGCTCGCGCCTGGAAATCACATCCTTGCCATCATCGGACTGAACGAGAGCGCCGGCAGCAGCGACTTCTCGCTCATTCCGAATTTGTTGGCCGTCGATCCGAACCTCTGCCCGGCCAACACCATCTGTCGCGACACGAACTGGATCGCGGCGAACAGCCCGTACGTCGTCTCCGGCCGGCTCACGGTCAGCAGCGGGGCCACGCTCACCATTGAACCCGGGGTCACGGTTTTGTTCAACCAGGGTGGCAGCATGGAGATTGGCGGGCGCCTCATCGCCGAGGGAACCGTGGAGGACAAAATCGTCTTCACGCGCAACACGGGCGCCACGTCCTGGAGCCAGCTCATCTTCACGGCGAACTCGACCACGTCGCACATTGCACACGCCGAGATGGATTATTTCTCCGCCGCGGCGATTGAAGCTTCTGGCACGACGCTGCACCTCGACTCCATCAACTGGACCAACTCCACCGCCGCCTGCGTGGACGTCCACGATTGTTCCATCACACTTTTGAACTCCTACATTCCGGGCGGCGCGGGCAACGAGCCGGTCCATTTCAACGGCATGCCCGCCAATGGCCACGCGCTCATCCAAGGCTGCGTCTTCGGCGCGCCGCGCGGCTACAACGACAGCATCGATTTTACCGGCGGCAACCGGCCCGGCCCGATCGCGCAGTTCATCGACAACGTGTTCCTGGCCGCCGTGGACGACTGCTTTGACATGGATGCGACGGATGCGCACATCGAGGGCAACATCTTCCTCAACGTGCAGCAGGATGCGCAGAGAGACAGCAGCTCAAACCCAATCACTACGGGAGAAGGCAGCGGCATCTCGGAGCTCTACATCGCGCGCAACATTTTCTTCAACTGCGAACACACGCTCCTGCTGAAGGACAACGGCACCGCGGTGATGCAGAACAACACGATTGTCCATCTGGTCACCAATGCGATCGCGCGCACTGGCGCCGGCGACCTGATTCCGCCGGGCATCATTCTCTTTGGTGAACCGTGGCGCGGCCGCCCGCTCGGCGGCGGCGCCATTTATGAAGGCAACATCGCGTATGACCTCAATCCGACGGTGCGGGCAAACCCCTTCCCGCTTTACGATCCCGGCAGCTCGTTTTTTGTCGTGTCGCACTCGCTGACCCAGGGCACCAACTGGCCCGGGGAAGGCAACATTTCGAGCAATCCGATGTTCGTGAATTTGAACGGCCCGATGACCGCGGCAAACATTCGGAGCAACCTCGCCCTGCTCGCCGGATCACCCGCAACCGGCACCGGCCCGAACGGACTCGACATGGGGGCGAATGTTCCGGCAGGCGCGTCCGTTTCCGGCGCGCCATCCGAAGCGACGACGACCACGACGGCGACGCTGCGCGTGGCCGGGCCCGGAATCGTCGCCTACAAATGGCGGCTCGATGACGGCCCGTGGAGCGGGGAGGTTCCGCTGACCAACAGCTTCCTGATCACCGCCACCCTGTTCAACACCACCAACGGCACCGTCCACCTGACCGGGCTCCGTGCAGGCCCGCATACGTTTCGCGCCGTGGGCAAAAACTCGGCCGGTGCCTGGCAGGAGACGAACATGGCCGCCATTGCGGCATGGGAGGTCAAGGCCGCCGTTCCGTTGGAAATCACAGACGCACGCCGGGAAGGTGGAATCGTGACATTGGTGTTCACGGCGGAAGCCGGAAAGACCTATACCATTCAATACCGCGATGCGTTGGACGCCGCACATCCCTGGCAAAAGCTCATGGATGTCCCGGCACCGGCGGTCACGGGCGGCTTCGAAGCGAAAGATTTCAACGCGTCAGCCCTTGGCAGCCGGTTCTACCGGATCGTTTCACCCGCGCAGCCTTGAATCAGGACTCGAGCCGAAACGGCTCGTCGTCCCCGGGCATTTTTCCGCGAACAATCGGCGGCGGTCCATCCTCGGCCAATTCCGTTGTCGTCACGGAAATGTTCGCCGGCTCCGCGGCTTCCATCGTTTCGCCCGGTCCCGGATCGGCGGTGCCAGCGGGCGCCTCCGATGATTCGGGCGGCGGCGCGTCCGGGACGGGTTCCGGCTCGGGCGCGTTGAGCGAGATGAGCGAACGCCGCACCAGCTGGCCTTGGAATGAGTAGCCGGCAGCCAGCGTCTGCCCGATCAGGGCGCCCGCTTCCGGCTCCGGCTGCCCCTCGACGACCTGGTGTTTCTCGGGATCGAACGCCTCGCCCGCACCGGAGACGAAAGGCACGAGGCCGATGCGGCGTACCGCGTCGTAGCACGCCTCGCGGAAGCGCCCGAGCTGCGCCTCGAGGTTCGGCTGGCCGGAACGCGCGCCCGCCTGGTGCAAGGCGTAAACATGGTCGAGCAGATGCACCGTCAGTTGAAGCCACTGGCTCTCGCCGCGACGCAGCTTCTCGATTTCCAGCCTCAGCGTCGATTTCTCGTGGTCGTTCGCCTTTTGCATGAACTCGCTGAACGCTTTCGCCTCGGCGGTGATGCGCTCGGCAATTTCCCGCGCCGTGGTGACGGTTCGGGCCGACTGTTCCTGCACGCCCTGCCATTGGGCCGTGGTCGTGCGAATTTGTTCCGCGGCGGCCTCGGCCTTGTTGATTTGCTCCACCGCGTCGTTCAGCTCGTGGGATTCCGCGAAGCGCACGAGGGCCTGATACTCCATCCGGAACGGCATCACCGCGATCAGCGCCGCCACAACCACGCAGCCGATCCCCAGGGCAAGCGCCGGAACCGGGATGGGCGCGGGATAATGCTTTACAATCCAAAAGGCCGCGGCGAGCAGCGCGAGGTCGGCTAGGAAGAACGGCCATTTGGCGGAAGATGGAGCGCGGCGGTCGGTCATATTGGGGCCGCATGGTTCAAGGAAGTCCCTCGCTTGGCAAGCCAGAGGATACCGTCACCTACGGACTCGAACGTTCCGCAACGGGACAGTGTCTGTCCTGATTCACGACATCCCTCCCCGGCTTCCGGGTGCAGTCACCGGTTCCGCGAAATGTTTTGATCCCGTGCCGGAGGCGCATCGGCGGGTTCCGGTCACTTGTTGGAAATAGTGAAGGCCATCTGCCGGACAAAAAAATGTCCGCTCTGGCAAAGCCACTGCTTCGTTGCTACTCGCCTGGTGGCAATTCGCGGGGAATGGGAATGATGATTCAGGGCGCGCAATCCGGAGATTTACCACGGGCGGCAAAGCAAATGAGAATACTGCGGTTCAACAGAGTCAGGGAAAGCGCCGTAACGCTGGTGGAGGTGCTTGTCGCCATGATGGTCGTGGCCGTGACCATTGCTGCGACCGTGAACGGATACATCCTCGCCGCGAACCGTGCCGAATGGTCCGCTCAATCGCTGGCGGCGCATTCGCTCGCCATTCAAAGGATGGAGCAAATCCGGTCGGCGACCTGGAACATGACCGGAGAGATCTCCGTGGACGACGTCACCGAAGCAAACTTTCCCGCGGCCAGGAGCGTCCTGGATCTGCCGGTGGCGGGCTCGAACATCGTCACCGCGGTGACCTACACGCGAATCACGACCATCTCCGCCAACCCCGCGCTGAAAATGATCCGCATCGACTGCGTCTGGCCGTACCGCGAACGCGGATTCTTCACCAACACCCTCGTCACCTACCGGGCGCCGGAGCAATGAAGCCCATGCAAACTCCCTCAAAGAGCCGCCGCCCCTCCGCAGCCGGAGCCCGGAGGGGATTCACCATCCCGGAAATTATGATCACCATGACCATCACCCTCATGGTCCTGGCGGTGGTCATCACCTGCCATCTGCTGGGGCTGCGCATGTTCGAGATGACCAAGGCCAAGCTGGGCGCCAGCGACGACGCGCGGCGCGCCATCAACTCGATGATCTCCGAAATTCGTTCCGCCAAAATCGTGCGGGTCGGGAACGGCGACTTGTCCAGCTTCACGGAAATCGACCTCGATACGCCCAAGCTTGGCAGCGCCATTCAGGTCCACCCGACCTCGGACACGAACTCCTGGATTCGTTATTACTGGGACTCCGCCGACCAGAAGGTGAAAAGAGCCACCAACGGCATGACCGCGCCCACCGTCGTCGCGAGCGCCGTCAGCAATCAGATGGTCTTCTCCGCGGAGGATTACGCCGGCCGGCCACTCACGAACAATGCGCAGGACTACGTCATCGGGTTGAACCTGCAATTTTACCAGCTGCAATACCCCAGCGTCTCCATCGGCCCCGGCAACTACTACGACTACTACCAATTGCAAACCCGGATCACGCCCCGGGCTCCCTGAAGTCATCGCATGAAAACGTCCTCCTCCTCCCCCCGGCGCACGCGCCAGCGCGGCTACACCCTGCTGCTGGTCATCGTCTTTGCCACCATCAGCTTTCTCGTGCTGGGCTCCGCGCTCGACTGGTGCATGACGAACGGACGCCTCACCGATCACAACAACCAGTATTATTCGTCCACCGCGGCCGCCGAGGCCGCGACCGAGAAAGTCCTTTCCAGCCTGGCGCGGGACTACGCCTTCCAGGGGGAATCTCTCGTGTGGCACAATCTCGATTCCTACCGAAGGCTCGTTCCCACCAGGGACGAGGACATCGCCTGGGCTGACTTCAGCTTCAGCGACGGTGCCGGAAACGCCGGCCAGACTCATGTCACGCGCGTGTCGGCGGCTTCCTCCTACCAGCCTCTTTCATCCAAGTACCGCGGGATGTATGGCGCCGCATCGACCTACCGGATCATCTCCAACACCAGGATGCTGAACACGGGCAACTCCATCGAGGTCGGGGTGAAACAGGAAATCCAGCTCGCCACCGTGCCGGTCTTTCAGTTCGCGATCTTTTACTCGATGGACATGGAGATCAATCCCGGCCCGGACATGACCGTCACCGGGCGCGTGCATGGCAACGCCAACATCAACATCCAGCCA
>JBDHQG010000200.1:0-7363 GCA_039806925.1 Limisphaerales bacterium | reverse complement strand
CGACGACTGCGCGGCGAAGCAGTCGCGGCCCACACCGAGGCGGAAACTTTGGCGCGACAGGCGAAGACGTTTTCGGAAGAAGTCATTCCGCGCGCCGGGAAGGCTGTCGAGTCCACGCAAAACGCCTGGATCAGCTCGAAGGCGAGCATCCTCGAAGTGCTCGACGCCCGCCGCTCGCTGCTCAATGCGCGCCTGGAGGAACGCCGCTCCGTCGCCGCGCACCGTGGCGCGCTGGAAATGCTGCGTTCCATCGTTCCACCACCGACCACCCGCTGACACTTTTTATGAAGACCCTCCCAGCCATTTTTTTGACGCTTGTGGTCGCCATTCCGGCGACATGGTTCGCGACGCGACAACTTCACCACGGCAACGCGAGTTCCGCCGCGACCTCCGGCCAGCCCGCCGGGCGCAAACTGATTTATTACCAGAGCGCGATGCACCCGTGGATCAAGTCGCCCAAGCCGGGCCGTTGCACCATCTGCGGCATGGAACTGACGCCCGTGTATGAGGGCGACGCCGGTTTCGACGCGGCGGGAGGCGGCGACGTTGTGCCGCTGACGCAGACGATGATTCAGGTGGTGAAAGTCCAGACCGCCGAGGCGCAAGTGCGCCCGCTCACGAGGACACTCACCGTCGCGGGCATGGTTGACGACAACGCCACGCGGCATCGCGTGCTCTCAGCCTACATTCCGGGCCGCGTCCAGAAGCTCTACGTCAACTTCATGGGCGCAGAAGTGAAGGAAGGCCAGCCGCTCGCGGAATTCTACAGTCCGACGTTGCTGCAATCCGAACGCGAGTATCGCACGCTGACCGGCGAGCTTCGTTCAGCGACGGCTCTGCGCTTGTTGCAGATGGGACTGACCTCCGCGCAGATCGAGGCGCTGCCGGAGAAGCCCGGCGACAAGCTGACCTCGCAGATCCTTTCCCCCATCGGCGGCACAGTCGTCGCGCAGAACGTGTATGAGGGGCAATACGTGCAGGAGGGCGAGCGGCTGTTTGAAATCGCGGACTTCTCAACGATGTGGTTTCAGTTCCGCGCCTATGAGCAAGACCTGCCGTGGATCAAGCCGGGGCTGAAGGTGGACATCACCACACCGTCGCATCCGGGCAAGACGTTCACCGGCAACATCACCTTCATTGACCCGAACTTCGACGAGGTCACGCGCTCGACCAAGGTGCGCGTGGAACTGGAAAACCCGCTGGTCGAAGGACGCCGCCTCTTGCTCCATCGTCTCTACGCGGACGGCCTGGTGCGCCTCGACCTGCCGGACGCGCTCACCATCCCCCGCGCTGCGGTGATTGAAACCGGCCCGGAGGCCGTGGCCTACGTGGACCAGGGCGGCGGCGCATACTCACGTCGCGTGCTCAAGCTCGGTCGGCGCGGTGATGTGCTCGTGGAAGTAACCTCCGGCCTGAGCGTCGGAGACAAGGTGGTGGTGAACGGCAACCTGCTGATTGACGGGCAGGCGGAGATGAACCGCGCCTTCGCCGAACCCGCCGCGACCAACGCGCCTGCCGTCACGCTACCCGCGCTCACGGACGCGCAGCGCAAGGTGGTGAAGGACTTCCTTGCTCTTGCGGATGCCATCACCGCGTCGCTGGCGGCTGACAGGCTCGACGAGTTCAATATGCAGGCGACGAAGTCTCACGCGGCCATGCCTGCGTTGATGGACGCCTTCGTGAACGCGGACAAGGCATGGCATCCATTGCTCAAGAGCATTGAGGAGGCAGGCCACTTGGAAAAAGCCGACGATCTGAAGGCCGCTCGTAAAACCTTTCACCCGTTCAGCAATGCCGCCGTCGCGCTGGCGCGGGCGTTGCGCCGCAGCGAGAAGGAGTTCGCCTCGCTGAAAGTGTTTCGGTGTCCGATGACGAAGGCAGTGTTCCCCGGCGCACCTGCATCGGCGGAATGGATGCAACTCAAGCCCACCATCAGCAACCCCTACATGGGCGTGCAGATGAACGATTGCGGGACGGAAGTGAAGCCGTGAACCGGGAGCACCAGCCATGATTCAACGCATCATCGAATGGAGTTTGAAGAACCGCTTCCTCGTCTTCTGCGGCGCGCTGCTGCTCATCACGCTTGGCGTGCGCGCGGTGTTCAAGACGCCCGTGGATGCGATTCCCGACCTCACGGAAAACCAGGTGCTCGTCTATGCCGACTGGATGGGCCGCAGCCCGCAGGAAGTCGAAGACCAAGTGACGTATCCGCTCTCGACCGGCCTGCAAGGACTCGCGGGCGTGAAGGACGTGCGGGCCGTGTCCATGTTCGGTTTCTCGCTGCTCACGATCATTTTCGAGGACAACATTGACACCTATTTCGCCCGGACTCGGGTGCTCGAACGGCTCAACTATTTGCAGGGTGCGATGCCCGAAGGCGTGAAGCCGCAACTCGGCCCGGACGCCACCGGCCTCGGTTGGGTCTATCAATACTACCTCGACGTTGACCCGACGAAAGCGCCGGACGGCGGCTACGACCTCGGCAAGCTCCGCACGGTGCAGGACTGGCACATCCGCTACCAGCTCGCCAGCGTGCAGGGTGTGGCGGAAGTCGCGAGCATCGGCGGCTTCGTGAAGCAGTATCAAATCGAACTCTCCGCCACGAAAATGCGGGCCGCGAACGTGACCATCATGGAAGTGATGACGGCGGTGCAGAACGCCAACCTCAACGTCGGCGGCAAGACGATTGAGGAAAACGGCGCGGAGTTCGTGCTGCGCGGCATCGGCCTCGTGGAAAGCTCGGAAGACCTCGAACTCATTCCCATCAAGGCGATGGAGGGCACGCCCATCTACGTGAAAGACATCGCCAACGTGCAAATCGGCGGCGACTTCCGGCGCGGGGCGCTGGACATAGGCGGACACGAGGCGGTGGGCGGCACGGTGGTCATGCGGACGGGCGAAAACGCCAAGGCGGTCATCGAGCGGGTGAAGGAGAAGATTGACCAAATCTCCAAGAGCCTGCCGCCGGGCATTTCCATCAAACCGTTCTACGACCGCAGCACGCTCATCGAGCGCACCATTGACACGCTCAAGCACGCGCTCATCGAGGAGATCATCCTCGTCACGCTCGCGCACATCATCTTCCTCTGGCACTTCCGCAGCATCCTCATCGTCACGCTGCCGCTGCCGATTTCCATTCTCATCTCGTTCCTGCTGATGAAGGAGTTCGGCATCACGAGCAACATCATGTCACTGACCGGCATCGCCATCGCCATCGGCGTGCTAGTGGACGCGGCCATCGTCGTGACGGAAAACGTTCTCCGCCATTGCGAACGCGCGGAGGAAGTAAAGGGCGGACGGCTCACGCCAGCGGAGACGTGGCGCGAGACGTTGACGGCGTGTCAGCAGGTGGGTCGCCCCATCTTTTTCGCAATGGCCATCATCATCCTCGCGTTCGTGCCGGTGTTCGCTCTCACCGGACAGGAGGGCAAGCTGTTCCATCCGCTCGCGTGGACGAAAACCTTCGCGATGGTCGGCTCGACGCTGCTCGCAGTGACGCTTGTTCCGGTGCTGTGCAGCCTGCTCGTGCGCGGGCCGTTCCACGGCGAAGACCGCAACTACGTTATGCGGCTCTTGCTCAAGATTTACGACCCGGCGCTGAATTGGGCGCTGAACCATCGCAAGACGGTGATGAGCGCGGCGGCGCTGTTGCTGGCGGCGGCGCTGTTGACGGCGTTCGGCCTGCCCCGCGCGTGGGTTAAAGATTTGCGTGACCGAGGTTGGGAGCGCACCGCCGATTTCGCCCAAGGGTTCGGCAAGGAATTCATGCCGCCGCTCAACGAAGGAAGTTTGCTCTACATGCCGGTGTTGCATCCCAAGACGGGCCTCAAGGAAATCCAGCGCGTCATGTCGTGGCAGGACACGGTGCTCGCGAGCGTGCCGGAAATCGAAACCGTCGCGGGCAAGTTGGGCCGCTTCGAGACGCCCACCGACCCCGCGCCGACGGAGATGTTGGAGACGACCATCACGCTCAAGCCGGAATGGATTCCCACCAACCGCACCGTGCTCGGTTTCATCAAGCTCCCGCGCGTCGTCCGCAATCCCGAATGGCGCGACGGCATGACGGTCGAGAAGTTGAAGGCCGAGTTGACCGAGAAGATGAAGCACGTCCCCGGTTACGTGCCCGCATTTTTGCAGCCCATCGAGAACCGCATCCTGATGCTCTACACGGGCATCCGGGCGCAGGTCGGCGTTAAGATTTACGGCGACAATCTGAGCGCGATTCAGGAGAAGGCTTACGCGGTTGAGAAAGTGGTGAAGCAAATCCCCGGCGCAGCCGGCGTCTCGCCCTCGCGCGTGCAGGGCAAGCCCTATCTGAACGTGAAGGTGGATAGGAAGGCGCTCGCCCGCTACAACCTCAGCGCCCGTGACGTGCTCGACGCCGTGGAAGTTGCCATCGGCGGCAAGAACGTCAGCGTCACCATCGAGGGCCGCGAACGCTTTCCCATACAGGTGCGCCTCGAACGCGGCGAGCGCGACGACATCGAGAAGATCGGCCGCATCGTAATCGCCTCGCGCGGCCCGATGGGTGGAGGCACGTCCGCTTCCGCTGGCGGCGGTGGAATGGGCGGTGGAATGGCCGGTGCAGTTCGCTCCGCCGTCAACATGACGAGCGCAGGCGGCGACAGCCAGCCGCTCACTTACATCCCGCTCGCGATGGTCGCCAAAATCACGCGCGAGGTCGGCGCGAACGAAATCGCCAGCGAGAACGGACGCCTCCGCGCGTATGTGCAGTCGAACGTGCAAGACCGCGACCTCGGCGGCTTCGTCAACGAAGTCGAGCAGGCGCTCAAGAAACTTGATTGGGGCAACATGACCTACCAGATGACCGGCGAATACGAGAACCAGCGCCGCTTCGTCCGCACCATGCAACTCGTGTTCCCCGCCGTGTTGCTCATCATTTTCGTGATGCTCTATATGGTCTATCACAGCGCGCTCGAAGCCGCGCACGTCATGCTCGCCGTGCCGTTTGCCTTGAGCGGCGGCGTGTTTCTGCAAAAGATTCTCGGCTACAACTTCAACGGCGCGGTCTGGGTCGGCTACATCGCGCTCTTTGGAACGGCGGTGCAAACCGGCGTCGTCATGGTGGTCTATCTCGAAGAGATGGTGAAAAAGCGCATGGCCGAGCGCGGCAGCGCCTTCAACTACGCCGACCTCGTGCAAGCCGTGAAAGACGGCGCACGCCTGCGCCTGCGCCCCAAGGTCATGACTGTCGCGACCATCGTGGCAAGCCTGCTGCCCATCATGTGGAGTCACCGGCAGGGCGCGGAAGTGATGAAGCCTCTCGCCACGCCGGTCATCGGCGGGATGATTTCCAGCTTGGTCCACATCCTCATCGTCACCCCCGTCATTTTCCTCTGGCTGCGAGCGCGCGAACTCCCGTCGAGTTCGGCCACCGCGCCCGCGACCACGGAAGCAACAAACCAAAACGACCCCACAGAACCATGAACGCAACCAAGTCCCCGCTCACCGCACCAGCACTCTTCATTGCCGGCGCGCTCCTTGTCACCGCCGCCCTCGGCTTCGTCGGCTGCTCCAGCAGCGGTCACGACCACTCCAGCCACTCGCACGGCAGCGCCGCCGCAAAGGCTTATCCCTTGAACAAATGCCTCGTCACCGACGAAGGCTTCAACCACGGCAAGCCCTACACCTTCGTCCACGAGGGCCAGGAGATTAAGCTATGCTGCGAAGACTGCCTCGCCGACTTCAAGAAAGAGCCAGCGAAGTATCTCTCGAAGCTGACCTCTAAGTAATCTCTTTATGCGAAGCAATCGCGCACCTGCATCAAACGCCAGAGTATTCCCGCTGGCCATCCTCGCCATCCTCGCCGTGCTCGGCCTCGCCATCGCACAGGCCGGCGCGGCGGTGAGCATCGAGCGATTGCCGGAGTCGGGCCTCCAGCCGCAGGCCATCGCCGCGCCCGATGGTTCGGTCCATCTTATCTATCTCACCGGCGAAGCGAAAGCGTCCGACATTCATTACCGGCGGCGCACGACCGAAGGTGGCTGGTCTGATCCACTGAGGGTCAACAGTCAGTCGGGCAGCGCCGTGGCCATCGGAACGATACGCGGGCCGCAGTTGGCGCTCGGACGCAACGGTCGGGCACACGTCATTTGGAATGGTTCGCAATCGGCTGAACCCAAACCAGTCAACGGCGGGTCGCCTTTGCTTTACGCTCGACTCAACGACGATGGCCGGGGCTTCTCCGCGCAACGTGACTTGATCGGCCGCACGCACGAACTCGACGGCGGCGGGTCGGTCGCCGCCGATGCCGAGGGGCGCGTGTTCGTGGTCTGGCACGCTTCGCCCGCCGGCAGCAAAGGAGAGACGAACCGCGCAGTGTTTCTCGCACTCTCTACAGATGACGGCGGCAGTTTCTCTCCCGAGCGCGCCATCAGCCCTGTTGGAACGGGCGCGTGCGGTTGCTGCGGTTTGACTGCGTTCGCCAATGCTCGTGGCGACGCCTTCGTGCTGTTCCGAACCGCGCGCACCATGATGCAACGCGACATGGCGCTGCTCGTTTCATCCGATCGGGGCGGCAGTTTCCGGGAATCGTTCTCCCATCCGTGGTCCGTTGGCATGTGCCCGATGAGCAGCGCAAACATCGCCTCTGCGGAGAATGGAACGTGGGCCGGCTGGGAAACGGCCGGGCGCGTCCAGTTCGCCCGTTTCTCGGACGCCGATTGGAAACCGCAGCCGCGCGCGTTCGGCGCGCTCAAGGGCGCGAAGCATCCGCGTGTCGCAGTCAACCGGCGAGGTGAAACCCTTCTCGTGTGGACCGAAGGCACGGGCTGGCAACGCGGCGGCTCGTTCGCGTGGCAGGTTCTCGACGCCAAGGGCGAACCCACCGCTGAAAGGGGCAAACGCGAGGGCATCCCGGCATGGAGTTATGCCACGGCGTATGCCAAGCCCGACGGGGAGTTCGTCATCCTGCACTAAGCATGACGACCACCAAAACTAACAACGATTTCTCCGCCGATTGGCGGTGAAGCAAAACGAAAACAACAGAAAGCAAAACGTATGAAGTTCACGAAACACATCCTTACTGCGGTTCTGCTCACCGGCCTGGCTGCCGGAGTCCTGAGCGCCCGCGCCGACGACAAACACGCCGACCACAAGGCCAAGCCGTATCCGTTGAAGACCTGCATCGTCTCCGGCGAAGAAATCAACGACAAGGGCGAGATGAAACCGCACGCCTTCGTGGTCGAGGGCCAGGAGGTCAAGCTGTGCTGCAAGTCCTGCCTGAAGGACTTCAACAAAGACAAGGCCGGCTACCTCAAGAAAATCGAAGCCGAGGCCAAGAAGCAGAAAAAATAGCGGCTACGCTTTGGTACGCCGCGCGGGCGACTCCCTACGCGGGGTT
>JBDHQG010000199.1:0-7369 GCA_039806925.1 Limisphaerales bacterium | reverse complement strand
CGCCAGCCGGCGTTCGACCAGCCGCAGTCGCTGGATCGATTTGCCCGCCTGCAACAACGCCAGGTCGTCGCGCACCGCCTGGGCGGACGCATAGCGGCGGCGCGGATCGTCCTCGCAGGCCTTGAGGAGAATTTCGTTGAACTCGACCAGCGCCCCGGCGTCTGGCAACTCGCGCAAATTCGGCGGGAGTTTCGGGAACTCTTGCCGGTCCAATCCGGTGGCCATTTCATAAAGCACCTTGCCGAGACTGTAGAGATCGGCCTGCGCCGTGCCCGGCCCTTCCGGCGGAATGAAGCCGGTGGTGCCGACGAATGAACGGGCCTCGCTGATGTCCGCCACCAAGCCGATGTCGGCCAGCTTGGGCGCGCCATTCACGAAAATGATATTGGACGGCTTGATGTCGCGATGGACGAGGCCGTGCTGGTGCAAATGCGCCAGCGCGTCAGCCAGCGAGAGTCCGAGGCGGACGCACTCGGCGACGGACAGGCGGGTGAAGCGCTGAAGGTCGGAGCGCAGAGTGCGGGGGGAGTAGGGTTCAGGATTCAGGGGTCGGGAGTCAGGGGGCAGCACCGGAGCATCGGCCTTCGCTGATTCCTGATGACTGCTCCTTGACTCCTGGCTATCGTCGGCCAGTTCCATCACGTAATAGAAATACTCCCCGGTGCGTCCGACTTGCAGGATGTCCACCAACCCGTCGTGCGAGCGGGAGATCGGCTCGAACTTCTGGGTGCCCTTGAACTCGCGCTCGAAGGGCCGCGCGTCCGCGAACGCCGCGCGCTGGACGATCTTCACGGCCCGCAGCGTGCCGAGTTGATTGCGCGCCAGCCACACTTCGCCGTAGCTGCCCCGGCCAATGCGCCGGAGCAATTCGTGATCGGGAATTGGCCGGGGCGAAGAGTCTTCCGCCAAAGCCTTCGCCGGTGCTGGCGAAGGATTGGAGGGGCCGGGGTCCATGTGGCGCACGATAACCCTGATCCAGGCCCGAACGCACGGCTAATTTCAGCCGGGCGCCTCTCACTTTCTTGCAGGTGGTGCTTGTCGCGCTGCGACAAGCCCGTCCGCGCCGAGCGGACGGAACGGGCCGCCCCGAGCGTTGGTTGCGCCGCTCTGCGCGGCGCGACTCGTCGCAGCGCGACGAGTTCCACCTCACAGACGTTGCGTACCTTGCAAGAAACTGAGAGGCGCCCATTTCAGCCGCGAGGAATCGTGGGACGCAGCTTGTCCCGGTTCTCCCCTCCCGTGAGCCGCCAGTTTGTAGTCCCGGCCTTAGCCGGACTCTCGCAACCGAAAAGGGATCCTCAACATGGACACAAGGTTCATCGGCTTGCTGTTTTCGCGAGGGCGCGGTGGGTCGCGCCCTCGCGACCCACGGTTGCGCGTTATATTCCCAGACCATTGGGTGTGTTTCGACGCGCTCCCGTTCGGCGCGAGGGCGCGCCGAACGCGCAGCCAGGGCGGCTGCGCTCCCCAATGATTCAACTGCATCGTTCCGGCTCTCAGTGAAAAACCTCGCCGCGGGTGGCGTCGCCCGGCACGTCGAGGACTTGAAGGCTGGAGATGGTTTTCATTGTCTGGTGGTCGGCGAATGTCCACACGACCTTCTTGTCCGGCGTCACCTCGATGACGTGCGGACCGGTGCCGAATTGCCCGTGGCCCTGCCAGTTTGACATCACTGTGTGGCCGTTGGGCAGCCGGTGCAGGCCCGTCATCAGCTTGAGCTGGATGCCCGGCAGATCATGGGCCTTCACTTCCCAAACCGTGCGGCCGTCGCCATCCACTTCGAAGACGCGCGCGCCATCCTTCACCAGATCGCCGCAGGCGATGAGGGTGTGGCCGTCGGGCAGGCGCACGACGCTGTGCGGGCCGCCGGCGGCGGGGATTTCGCGCGCCACGCTTCCGGCGGCGGTGTATTCGCGCACCACCTGATCGCCGTAATGGGCGACCAGGTAATGGCCGTTGGCGAGCCGGCGCGCGTTGCGCATGTAGAGGTGGCCTCCGTTCTTCCCGTCCGGGAGCAGCCGGATTTCCTTCGCGATTTTTCCGGACGGGTCCACTTCGAGCAACCGGCCCGCGTTGCACTCGCCGATGAAGGTGTTGCCGTTGGCCAGGCGCTGGCAGGCGTAGATTTCGCTCTTCGACTCGTAGCTGAACACGACCTTCTTCTCGCGCGTGACTTCCTTCACGCCGTGTCCGGTGGTGAAAAGCAGGTTGCCATCCGGCAGCGCCCACAGCTCATCGCAACTCGGCGCGGCGTGCTCCCACTCGACTTTGCCCGCGGCGGACACAATGAAAACTTTGCCCTGACTGTAATCGGCGCAGGCGAATCGATGGCCCGCGGCAAACGCCGGTTCCGCGCAGTGGAACCACAGTCCCAGCGCGAGGGTGCAGGCGAGGTGGGACGGGGCAGGGGAGGCGATGCTTTTCATGGTATGCAGGATTTTAGCTTTGGTTCATCGTTTGTTTGCGGTGTCCTTCGATCCGCCGGCACCGGGCGCGGGCGCGGAATGCGCGGAGGAAACGCCGGCCGGCTGGCCGAAATTCGAGCCCGTGAAATCGAGCTGGTAGATTATTCCCTGGTAACCCACGACGTAGAGGTCGCCTTGTTCGTCGGTGGCAAAGGCGGTGATAGCCTGGGGCGCGGTGGCGAGATGACGGATGGTCTGGAGCGAACCGTGGTCTTGAGTCAGGCCCCAGATGCGCTTCGATTGATGATCGCCGAAGATGTACACCCCGTAAAAGGAGGAACGTTTGTCGCCGCGGTAAACCCGTCCGCCCATCAGCGCCGAACCGTGCTTGCGCCGGCTGGCGAAGACCGGCGGCGCGTAGGCGGCGCCTTCCTGGCGATGCGCCTTCGAGAAAAGTTCAAAGCCCTCGTAGGCATTCCAACCGTAGTTGTCGCCACGGCGGACGACGTCGATCTCATCGCCGCGCTCCTGGCCGAGGTCCGCCACCCAGAGATCGCCGGTGACGCGGTCGAAGCTGAATCGCCACGGTTCACGCAGTCCATACGCCCAGATTTCCGCCCGCGCCTCCTTCCGCCCCACGAATGGATTGTCGGTCGGGATGCCGTAGGCCAGGCCCGCATCACGCCGGTCCACATCGATGCGGAGCATCTTGCCGAAGAGCAGCCGCAAATCCTGCGCGTAACCCTGCGGATCGAAATTCGGGGCCGAGTCGCCCATGCCCAGGTAAAGAAACCCATCCGGCCCGAACTCGATGCAGCCGCCGTTGTGATGCTCCGCCACGGCCTCGATCTTCAAGAGGCGCCGCGCGGGCTGGGCGGAATCCGCCTTGAAGTTCGCCGCGAACCGCCGCTCCACGAGCACCGTCGCAATCTTGCCTTCCTCGAACACCTGATGCTTCAGGTAATACTTCCGGTTCTCGCGGAACTGCGGATGGAAGGCCAGGCCAAGCAGCCCGTTCGGACCGCGTGCGCTGAAAATTTCCGGCGTGAAGTCGGCGAATACCGTCGTCCGATCTCCGTCCGCCCCCTTCTCCAGCAACCAGATGATCCCGGTCTGATGCGCCGCCAGAAAATGTCGGGCCATCCCGGGAATCTGGCCAAACCAGACCAATCCCAACTGGGCATTTCCAGCCGTCGCGTTGGGAGTTGGCGTCACTCGGAGTGCTTGGGCGAGGATCGGTCGCAGCGCCACCGGCCGGGCCAGGGACGGAATCACGTCTGGCATGCCGTGATGGCTGGTGAGCGCGTGGTCCGGCTGCTTGAGGCTCACGAGATACTCGATCAAGTCCGCAAACTCGCGTCGCGACAGGCCGGCCTGCAATCCCTCCGGCATGAGGGAAACGCCGCTGCCGCGCTGCTCCCGGATGTCGCTCGTGGCGATGCGGACACGTTGTCCGTCCCCGCCCATCAATTCGATCCAGTCCTTCGTCACCTGCTTGAGCACGCCCTGGAAGGCTTCCCCGGATCGGGTTTCAACCGACGTCGTGCTGTAGCCCACGGCAATCGTGGCCGACGGCAGGAGCACCGCGTCGATAAGATCACGGCGCGCGAACTGATCGCCGACCGTGGCCAAGTCCGGCCCGGCCTTGAATCCCCGGCCATCCACCGAATGACATTTTGAACAGCCGAGCCTCTGCTCCTCTGCAAAAAGCTTACCACCCTGCGCGGCGTCGCCCTCGTTCTGCATGGCGAACTGGCGGTACTCCGCCGGCGTCCGGACTTTCATAACGCTGGAGGTGTCCTGACCGGAACTCGCCCACCCACCGCTCGAAACCCAGGCGAGGAGGATCAAGAGCGAGGGAGTTTTTGAGGGAGCCATGTTCACGCATTTTCGAGATTTGGAGTGCGGTGACTTGTCACTGCTTTGGCCGTTTGGCCGACTGGTCGGCCAAGCCGAGCCGCGTTCAACGGCTCGGAGTCCTTCCACCCGTCCGTCGGTTCGACGGCGACAAGTCGCCTGCCGAAAGCGGCGACAGGTCGCCGCACTCCATAAACCTGTGGTTGCGGCGCCAGCGGCGCTGGGTTCATCAGCGTCCTTCGCCAGTCCGGGTTCCGGTCGTTCATCATGTCGGGCGCTTGGGTTTCCTCAGCCGGGATGATGCATTGGCAGAGTGTAGGGAGCACAGCCGCCCCGGCTGTGGTTCGGCGCGCCCTCGCGCCGAACTCGGACGCACCGGGACGCACCAAACGGTTTTCCCGCAGGTGCGCTCGATGCGGGCCGCGAGGGCGCGGCCCGCTGCGCCCGGGGCGGGCGCGCTCCCCAAATCAACCGCATGGTTCCGGCGCAGTCCGTGAAACCATAGCTCCCTCGCCTTCACCTTTGATGTGAAGATTACTGACAACACAACGCCAGGCTTTGCAGGTGATCGATGGAACGCTCCGCCTGTTCGACCGTGCCGCACTCGACGGACAGCACGATGTCGCGCTTCGCCTTCCGGCAGATCTCGATGACCGCCGCCCAGTCCACGACCCCGTCGCCGCACGCGCAGCCGACCGGCGTGCCGGTGACCTTGCCGCGCTCGGCGCTCGATTGCGCGTCGGAAATATCCTTCGCGTGGAGGTGAACGAGCCGGTCCACGACGCGCGCCAGCCACTGCAATGGATCGTGGCCGCAGAGGTGGCTGTTGCCGGTGTCGAAGTTGATGCCGATGGCCGGGCTGTCCACCAGCGCATGGATGCGGTCGAGGCCGTCGGGGTGTTTGCTGTATTGCTGGTGCGGTTCGAGGCCGATGAGAATGCCGCGCGGATCGGCGACCTTCGCCGCTTCCATCAGCGTGTAGCGCATGAGCGTGAAATCCTCGGCCTCGGTCGTCCACGAGGGCTTTGGTCCCTCGTCCGTGTTCACCACGGGCGCGCCGCATTCGGCGGCAAAGCGGACGGCCTGCTTGAGATACTCGACGCTGATCTCCGGCTTGCACAGCGGCGTGTGCGCGGAGAGGCCGGAGAGTTTCACGCCGGCCTTCTCACAGGCGCGCCTGATGCGCAACGGATCGTCCAGCATCGAGACGCTGTGAAAGTAGCCGGCCTCGCTCAACAGTTCGCGGCCCCAATGGACCATTGGCTCGACGTGTGTGTAGCCAAGCTGCGCGGCCTTCTCGACGCCCCATTCGAACGGCTTGTCGTGATGGCGCACGAACTCGAGGTTGATGCCGAAATGGATTTCTCCCATGGTTCACCTTTGCGTTGTTGTGTTCTTGTCGCCGGGATCGCGCGTCCACGCCTGATAGCGCGCCTCGATCTGGGCCGCGGTGCGCGCGGCGGAATGGACGAGCACGAGGTAATCGACGGCGAAGCGATCCCCCGCGCGGTAGTGGAGCGGCGCCTTGTCCAGGCCCTGTGTCGCCGCGAGGTAAGTGAACGGCTCGGTCATCGCGAAGAAATGGTTCACGCCCGCCTGGCCGTGCGGACGGGCGAAAAGCGCGACGTGCATCGCGCGTCCCTCCACGGCGCGCGAAACGGCGCCCCAGCGGGCGGGCACCGCGCCGGGTTTGCCACCGGCCGGGTAAGGCGTGTTCTCCGAGTTTTCGTGATGGGCGAAATGATCCCACGCGGCGGGAAGGCGCAGCCCAAGGCCGTTGTAATCGGACCCGTGCAACGTCACCCGATTGGTGCGCGCGCCGATCTCGAACTCCGCATGCCACGCCAGCGCGACTTCATCATGGGCCTCGTCCACAGTGAGCGTGAGCGTGCGTCGCTCGACGAGGAAGGCGGCGGGTGTGGTGTTTGCCAGCGCGCGGTCGGCCTCTGGCACCCAGTGGATGAGTTCCGAGAAGCTGGCCTCCGGCAACCCGCCGGCACTGCGTCCGGTGCCGTGCGCGAGCAGTTCGATGTGCCGCTGGTGTCCGGGCTGGTCGCGTTCCTCCCAGAAGTTCACGCCATTCACGCGGACGGCGTACATCAACCCGTGGTGATGCAGGTGATCCAGCGGCGCGTCTCGCAGCACGTTGTCGCCGGCCAGCGAGAAGAGCTCGCGGACGAAGGGTTTGAACTGGTTCGTGGCGAACGCGTAGGTGAGCAGCTTGCGTCCCTTGAACCACCACTCCAGCGAACCGCGCCCGGGCTGGACTGATTCCGTCCATGTGCCGGACGGCGTGTCGGACGGGCCGGCAATGGTTGTCCGCTGGCTTGCGGGAAAAAATACCAGGACAAGAACGCCGACGAGAGAGAGCGAAGACTTGCTCACGCGCGGAGTCTAGCGCCGGCCTGCCGGCCCGGCCCTTGACACAGGTCAAAGCCCGCCGGCATCCGGCGGCAATCGGATCGAAAATTGGTGGCGGGCGAATTGCCACACTCCAGCCCGGCTTTTGGTTAAAAACCTCAATAAAAAATGGTCGGGGCGGTGAGATTCGAACTCACGACCTCTTGCACCCCAAGCAAGCGCGCATACCAGGCTACGCTACGCCCCGACCGAAAGTCCGCTCGCAAAACGAACGGGAGCGACATGGTAGGAATCTGCCGCCTGAATTCAACATCTTTCAGCAGTTCTTCCGAATCTCGCAGAGCGCGCCCGGCATCGAAGGCCATCGGATCAATCGAACCACTCGTCCGTTTCGTCGAATGCCGGGACCGGGATGTTGATGATTCGAAGCGGGCCCATCGCGCGATGGCGGCAGCCGGGCTTGATATAGATGGCGGTCATCGGCTTCACCGGCACACGAACGCCATCAAGTTCCATTTCGCCTTCCCCCTCCAGCACCACGTAAATTTCCGTCATCCGCTTGTGGTAATGGACCTGGGCATCCTGCCCGATCTCGACCAGATGCACGCTGGCGACGGTGTCCTGTTCCCCGGCGAAGGCGCGACGGGTCGTGCCGCATGGACAGGTCTTCGCCGGAATCTGATCGAGCTGGGTGACGAAGTAGTTCGCCATGGTGTGATGGCCGCGCTGCCCGGGGCCTGGCCGCG
>JBDHQG010000198.1:0-7392 GCA_039806925.1 Limisphaerales bacterium | reverse complement strand
CCTGATGAGCGCCGTGCAGAACTATTTCGAGTACGAAGTTTTGACCCTCTGTGAGATTCCCGAGTTCCGCATCGCCGGAACGGTGGACGACTGGCGCCGGATTCGCGACCGGGCCAGGTTGTTCGCCGGGTATGGCCTGGAGACCTGGCTGAAAGTTCTGCTTCCGGTGCTCGATGAATTTGTTTCCGTGGCGGAGGGTCAGCCAGCAAACCACGACTTCTGGTTCGAGTTTTACAAGGAGACCGGCGGCTCGGGCGGTCCGCATGTCAGCGGCTGGATCAACGCCCTGTTTCCGTATCTCCAAAATCGCGGTGCAAATGAGGTGGCGTTTCATCCCAACCCTTGGGTGAGCTGGGAACCGGATTCGACCGAATCCCTGTGGCATGGGCCGCCGTGTCCGACCGCACCGGATTTTCCCTCCGGGATCTCGCAAGCGCCGTTCATTTGGAAATACCTCGGCCATGAATACGCGATGGCATTCTTCGGCGGATTCGTCGGCGTGGCCCAGGATCCCGCAACCCGGATGATTCAGCCTGTCATCGGCTGGGCTGTCGGTTCCGATCCCAATTCCCCGCCCACCTCGAATTCGGGGAACGAACGGATCACAGGCAACGAATCGCGTCCGAAGGAACGAGGACTCTGGAACAAGTTGACTCGACTCTGGCGTTCGCCGGAACGGAGTGAAGCGAGCAGCCAGTCCGACGAGAATCCACGCCGCTCATAAACTCGTCGTACAATGGTGGGCTCTCTGGCAGGCCCTTGAAAAACAGCCCCAAGGTAACGGGGCGGACCACAGAGCGCGGAATCCCATGGAAATTCGCCTCCATGAGGATGGCGGCTGCTGGAAGAATGAGATTCTGAAAACGCTCCTATGGAATCAGCAGCGTGTTGGGATTCATGGCGGGATTGGGGGTCCAAATCACCGGAGTCTGGGGAAACCTGGCCTGACCGTTGGTCACCAGGTCGCGTCCGATGAACGTTTGCACGTTGCCATCCACAAACGCGATGTTTGCGCGGCCTTGGTGGCGCGCGACGACGCGATTCGCGTTGGCACTGGGTTGTCCCAGCTGGGTATCGAGCTGGGCGGGGTCGGCCTTTGGCTCGCCCTCCAGGCGGTTGTCGAGAAAGAGCACGGTGTCCGAGGGGCGTTGCACGCTGGAAAGTTTGATGGTGCAGGACGGCTCATTGATCAGCCGCGAGTTCATGGCGATGGAGAAATACGCGGCTGCTTCCTCGGTGGCGCGAGCGGGAAAACGTGCCGAGGGACAGTGAAAGATATGGCCGTGGTAGTAAAAGTCCGCCCGGGCCGAGCTCGGGGCAAAATCAGACGCAGGTTGCAGGGAGGAGGTTTGGTCTGGGAGGGCATTGTACCAGACATCGTACGCGTTGGCGTGGCGTATGTTCGCCCAAGTATTGAGAACTACGCCGTTGCACAGGTAGCTTTCACGGGCGATGAAGTCGTCATTCTCCAGGGCGTAGATATTCTGAAGCCGGGCCCACTCCTTGAGGTTGTTCACACAGGTGATCCGTTTGGCGCTGGATTTGGCCCTGGCCAGCGCCGGGAGAAGCAGGCTGGCGAGGATGGAGATGATGGCGATAACGACAAGCAGCTCGATCAACGTGAAGCCCGTGCTGTCCCGCTTACGGTTCGTGGGGAGCTGACGGGATGGCTGGTCGGTGACGGGAGCTTTCATGGTCAGGGAACCCGGATGACTTGGTAGAACCGTTGGGTAACGCCCGTCGCGTTCGTATCGGTGACCGTCGTCAAGTCTCCGCTGGCCACCACCTGGGCGGACAAGGACCAGTTGGTGCCTGATGGCGTGTCGCGGTACCGCAGTTCGTAGGTTTTTCCCGGCTGAGATTTCCAGGTGATGCGAACGCCACCCGGTTCTTTCCGGATCGAGGTGACTTTCGGGCGAATGACTCGCTGCTCGTTGCTCGTCCAGCCGGGCGATCCGATGTCATCGGATTCGGCGGCGCGAAAGGCTCCGCGCTGGCCTTCCACGCTCGGCAGGCCAAATTCCGAATCGGGATCGTTGGGATCGAACCAAAGGCTGACGCCGGCCTCCGGATTCACAAACGAAGTTTCCAACAGCCATTCGGCATCGTTGAGCGCAGACGGATTCCACAGGCGAATCCATTCACTCATTGGATTCAGGCCATTTCCGAAGTGAGTGATGATTGGCAGATCCGGTGGAAGGTTCTCCTCACCCCACCAGCTGCGGAATTTTTCGGCTGAGATGTCCGAAACGATAATGGCGGATCGTCGGGGAGGGAGCAGAATGTCATTGGTGATAACGATGGCTCCTGAAAACGACGGGGGCCTATCGTCCCAGCGATAACCGTGGAGGTTGACGACGTTCGTTCCCAAGTTGGTCAGCTCCCACCAGGTCTGGTTATTCAGCGCAACTTTGTTCGTCGGTTCCGCCATTGCTTCCGTGATGACCAGCCAGTCCTCGGGAAGGACGCGAAGCGTCGCGCTGGCATTGGTGGAGCAGAGCGCGTTGCTCACCGTGACGGAGTAAAGTCCGCCCTAGCTGAGGTCCGCGGAGGGAACCCTGAGTTCGGTCGAGTTTCCGCCGGGAATCGGGCTGCCCTGGAAGCTCCATTGGATGGCGGGCAACGGATACCCACGAACTTCGACCCGGAAGATGGCGGTGTGGCCCGGCGTCACTTCGGTGTTCACGGGGCCGCGCACAATGGCGGCGCAACTCGGCTGGGTATTCACCGTCAATCGCGCCGGGGCAGAAACGAGCTGATCGAGCCCGTTGTGGATTTCCACCGTGTAATCACCTTCATCGGCGACCGTTGCGGCCGTGAGGTTGAGCGTCGAACCGGTTTGGCCGGAGATGGCTTCGCCGTTCAGGTGCCACTGGTATTGCGGTACCGGAAGCCCGACGGCCCGGGCGTTGAACGAGACGGGAGCGCCGGCGTCGATATCGATGTCTTGGGGTGTGATGGTGAACCGGAGTGACACCGGCCCGCGGTGCTGTCCGGGTGATCCGATGTCGTCGCTGCCTGCGGCCTTGAATGCGCCGTCGATTCCCTCAGCGCTGAAACGATCGAGCGAGCCGTCCGTTGAATTGTAAGTGAAGGTTTGTCCGTGGAAGGACTCAAAAAGCTCGACGCGTTGGATGAGGTTGGTCTGGCCTGGGATGATCTTCCAGAGATTTACGATGTCGCTGGTGTTATCGAAACCATAGCTGTCGTAGGGGATGACTTTGGTATTGGCACTGAGGCCCCACCAGGAGCGGAATTCGTCTGGCGTAAAGAGTTGGTTGGCGCGTCGGCGGAAAAAAAGAACCGCTTCGCCTGACTCGATAATGGGGAGGTCGTTCCGTGCCTGGTTCCACAATACACCGAGGTTCGCCGCGCTGAGGATGCTGCCATCATCCCGAAACCAATAGTCATCCAAATCCACGGCCTCCTCTCCGAAGTTGGTCAGTTCCCAGAAATCGACACCCAGCAAGGGCTGATCGATTGGGTACGACATGACTTCCGTAATCGCGAGCTGGGCGCGGGCGGGCGCGACCAACAACAAAAGACTGGCGATGATTGTCGCGATCCAGCGTGCGGTATGGGCGTTTGGGACAGGCTTGAAGCGCTGTCCTGCCGGGTATCCTCGTTTCTCCTTGTTGGCGTGCATGGTGGTGACCTCATTTTGGCGGCTTGTATGGGAACAACTCCTGGACCCGTTGAAACCACTGTTCCTCGGTGGCGTAGGCGTCCGGCGGGAAGGTGATGTATTGGCGGGTGGCGTCGGGGAGTTGTTGGAGGTGGTCACCCTTCATCGCGGTGATGGTGTCAGCGAGCGCCTTGGCTTGGCGCGAGTCCAGCCCTGGCCGCGCCACGAAGACGTTGCGGCTGCTGATGAACCGGGAGTTCGGGATTTCGACCAGCCCTCGATAAGCGTGGGCATTGAACGCCTTCACGGCGGCGACACCGATGTCGTAGCGATCTTCCAGCACGCCTTCGATCACTTGCGCATGGCTGTGCAGGTAGCCGATTTGCTGGACGGCGTTGGAGAGGCCGGAGGTGGCAACTTCGTCGGCGAAATCAAGCGTGCTGTCGAGGAAATCGTAGCCGGACAGGTTGGTCGCGGTGATGCCTTGCTCGGCGAGTTTGATTTGGGCCCAGAAGCTGATCGTGGAATTCGTATCGCCGAAGGCGAAGCGGCGCCCCGTTGCGCCGTTGATCGAACGGATGCCGCTGTTGGTGCGGGTGAACAGAACCCCTCCCTTGAAGTGTGTGCTGGGAATGGCGAGGGGCGTCAGTCCCTGATTTTGATGGCGGAGCTGGAGATACTGCCGCGCTCCGAGACGGCCAAAGTCGGCTCGACCACTGAGCAGGTCTGCGCCGAAATCCTGTCGAAACTTGTAGATTCGAACGTTGATTCGGACTTCACACCCCAGATGGGAGCCCAGCTTTTGTTCGAGTTCTGCCAGGAATTCCGAGAACTGGCTGACGCGGCCCTTCGGATCTTCATCAGTCACAATTCCGATCCGCAAGCGCAGGGCTGTGGCCGTGTTGGTGACTGGAATCACCGGCAACTCCGACAATGCCGCGACATCTTCAGACTCCAAATCGATGGTGCGTCGGTTCTTCTCCGACCAGATGCCGTCCAGTCCCTGTCCCACCATCTGCAATGCGCGGCGGCCCGCGACATCCTTGTCCTTCAATGCCTGCTTCAGTTCGGCGGTCAGTGATTTCTCCTTGTCTCGCGCCCGGTTTACCTGGAACAGCAGCAGGAGCGAGGCGGCGAGTGCCGCGCAAACGATGGCGGCGGATGTTGCAATGGTTGGGTTGCGTCTGGCCCAGCGCCAGAGTCTTTCCGGGCGGCTGGCGGGGCGGGCCAGGATTGGTTCACCCCGGAGGAAGCGGTCGAGTTCCCCGGCCAGATCAGCCGTGCTTGCGTAGCGGCGGGCAGTATCTTTTTCCAGGCACTTCAGGCAGATGGTTTCGAGATCCCTCGGTATGCCTGCATTCAGGAGATGCGGCGCGAGCGGCTCGGCGGTTTCCACCTGATGAAGCGTTGCTGCTGCGGTCTGGCCCACGAACGGGGGACGCCCCGCCAGCATGTGATACAGCATCGCCCCGAGGCCATAGACATCGCTGGTGACGCCCACCTTGCCTTTGTCTCCGCTGGCTTGTTCAGGTGGCATGTAACTGGGCGACCCGTGAACCTGGCCGGTGGCAGTGAGGCTGGAGTCTGCGGCGAGGTTCTTCGCGAGCCCGAAGTCCGTGATGCGCGGCTGGTCAGTCGAGTCGATGAGGATATTGGCCGGCTTGAGGTCACGATGAATGATGCCGCGCGCGTGGGCGAAGTGAATCGCCTCGGCGATGGTCTTGAGGTAGGTCGCCGCCTGTTTGGCTGGAAGCGGACCGTTTCGGAGAATTCTGGCAAGGCTGGGACCATCCACCAGATCCATGGTGAAGAACGGCGCGCCTTCATGAGTTCCGACTTCGTGGACGCCACGATGTTGGGGTGGTGCAAGCCGGCGGCGGCGATGGCTTCGGCCTCGAACCGGCGCAGTTGTTCATCCGTGGCGTGCTGGCCGGAGAGGAGCATTTTGACGGCGACGATTCGGTCCAGACTCCGCTGGCGCGCGCGGTAGACGACGCCCATGCCGCCACATGAAATTTCTTCCAACAGTTCGTAGTCTCGGAGGTTGCCGGGGGTTTTGCCGGGGAAGGGAGCCGGGGGCGGTTTGGCGGCTGGATTGCCGAACTCCATCGCGCCGCGCAAGGCGCATTGCGGGCAAAGCGCTCTGGGGCTTCCCGCCGGGAGCGTCATGCCGCATTCAGGACATTTCGGAGCGTTCGTCGTATCCATGATGGATGACCTGCACGAGGTGTCTGTATCTCGTGCAGGGGAAAAAGCTTTGGATCGTTGCGCAGGAGTTTGAACTATCTGCCAAGCACCCTGAGCAGGTTCTGGATTTCCGGGTCGATTTCATCCGGGTGAGCGACCGTGCGGGCGATTTCATCCCGCAGGATTTCACGGTGCCGCTGCCTCATGCGATGAACCGCTGACTTGATCGTCCCTTCCGCCAGTCCGAATTTTGCGCCGACCTCGGCGTAACCTGGCCCGCCGGGATTGCCGGGGCCGGCATCCTTGAGAAACTCGTACAGTTCTTCCTTGCCATCAGCCCGGTACGAGTCGCGCAGTTTGTCCCAGGAACGCTCGATAACCGTCAGTGCCCATTTTCGCTCGAACACCTCATCGGGAGTCAGCCCGGAGGCCGGCTCAATCATGTCGCGCACCTCAGCCTCCAAGCCGTCCAGCGACAGATGGTCAACCAGGCCTCCCCGTTTCTTTGCATTCGCCTTGTCCCGCGCGTCGGAGAGGAAGTGCTTGAGGAATTTCAGCAGGAATGAACGGAACTTGCCCTCGCGATGCCGGAGGTGCTGGAGAAACTCGTGCCGGAGGAGATGGGCAAAAAAATCCTGGACCAGATCCTCGGCGTCAGATGGTGAATGGCCGGAGCGGCGCAGGTACGCGTAGATCGGTGCGCGATATGCCTTGCAAAGCTCGTTGAGGGCGGCGGCGGACTGCAAGTTCGTTCCGTCCTTGGCTTGGAAAATAATCGTCCAGTGGGTGGTGGCGAACCACTCATGGGTGTCTGAAGGACGACCTTTGGGAATGTTTGATTGCATGAGACGTCTTTCTGTCCTCGTTCCCAAAGCCGGACATGGGAACAGTGGATTCGTAAGACTCGGAATCATGGGCCGGAGTAAAATTCCTCAAATCAAATGCGCAACTTCTCATGGTTCGCATTGCGGCCATGTCCTAGACTGCCATCGTCTCAAACTGCCCTGCTGCATCTCGGCGTGCCGTGCCAGCCGTTGTCCTGTGCGACGTGTGATGACGGAACGTTGAATGTGGACGGGGTTTTCAGAAGCAACCGTTGCAACCGTTGAAAATCGTTCATCACTGATCCTATGAAGTCAAAAGCCAAGTCCTCTCCTCCCTCCCGCCCGGGCGTGTTGCCCGTGGTCACCGCCACCCTGGCGTTGCTGGGATTCATCAGCCCGGCCACGGCGCAATTGCAGTCGGCCGGCGAGCTGTTCGTCAATGTGGATGCCACCAGCCTTCCAGAAGGCGTGTTGAGCTCCATCGCCAACAGCGGAACGCTTGGCGGCTTCTTCGAGGCGCGTGGCGGCGGCGCGACGGTGCCGGCCATCACCACCATCAACGGGGTGAAGGCCATCACGTTTGATGGCACCGACTACATGCAGCTGGTGGGCGAGCTGGGCGGGGCGGTCACGCCTCCGCCGGGCGGCCTGGTCGGCGGCGGGCCTTCCCGCACCATCGAGGTTTGGGCCTACAATCCGGCGATTGCCGATGAGGAAACCATGGTTTCCTGGGGCAAGCGCGGCGGTGGCGACGGC
>JBDHQG010000197.1:0-7394 GCA_039806925.1 Limisphaerales bacterium | reverse complement strand
TCCGGACGGCACGCCGCCGGCCTCGCCCGCGGTGGGCAGCGAGAAGATGCGCAGGTAGGGGAAGTCCGTCGCCGTGGTGGATTGATCCGTCTCGTGGTTGCCGATGGTCGGCCAGAGGAACTTGTTCCGCAGCGTGGTCGGATACATGTCGAAGACGGCGGCCTGATGTTCGGCGTCCGTCCCGGAGTTATAGGCGTTGTCGCCGAGCATCAGCACGAGGTCGGCGGCTCCGCCGTTGGTCTCGGCGTAGCGGTAGAAGGCGTCGCGCGTGCTCTGCTGGCGGTCGGGCGCGCCGTTGCCCGCGGTGCCGGCATCGCCGAGCACCCAGGTGCGGAAATTACGGCGGGTGCCGACGGGCGGCGAGCTTTTGAACCAGTAGTTTCCGCCGTCGTTGGTGCCGCCCACGAGCCGGAAGGCGCCGCTGCCGATCGAATAGTAATACTTCGTGTCGGGCTGCAGATCGCCAATCTTCACGACGTGCTCGTTGGTGACGCTTTCCTCCCAGGCGACGTTGGTCAGGCTGTTCAGGTCGGTGCCGTAATAGACGAGGCCGTCGGAGATGGCATCCGTCCGCCAGCGCACCACGCCGCCGGTCGGCGAGCCCATTTGGAGGTAGGGCCCGCGAATGAGCGCGATGGGCAGGCTGGTGACGACGTTGATGACGACCGGGGCGGAGGTGCGTTGCAGGCCCTGATTGTCCGTGGCGCGCGCCGTGAAGGTGTAGCGGCCGACCAGGAGGTTCGAGACGCCGGCGGTTTGTGGCGAGGTGGGGCCTTCACCGAGCTTCACGCCGTCCTGGAAGAGCTCGATCAACGCGACGGTGCCGTCGTTGTCCGACGCCGTGGCGCGGACCGTGACGCTGGCGGGCGGCAGGAAGAAGGTGTTGTTGGTCGGGCTGGTCAGCACGACGGTGGGCACCGGATCGATGAGCGTATAGTTCCACTGCCCGCCAAAGCGCGTCGGGTCAAACGCGTTCCCGGCCTCGACATCGACGATGCCGTGGTTGGTCACCCAGCGGATCGAGACGGAGCCAAACGCAGGCTGCGAGAACGTGAACTGGAAGGAGGTGTTGTCCGCGGTGGTAACGCCCGCCGCGCCGGCGCCGTTGATCAACAAGTCGGAGGCTTCCACGCCGGAGACCGCCTCGGTGAAGGTGATCACCACGGCGGTGAGGCCGGTGACGGTGGATCCCGCCGCGGGAATTTGCGACGCGATCTTCGGGTTGCTTGGGTTGATCAGGAAGTAGCGCAGCGTCGCGTTCGTCGAGGCCGCATCAAAGGCGCGGGGCGGCGCGTCGAAGTCCATGATGGCATGGTTGGTGTCCCAGTTCACGATGACGGGGCCGTAGGGTGGCTGGGGGAAGCTGAAGAGGTAGGCGTTGTTCGTGGTGCTGCTGAGACCGGTGGCGGCCGCGCCGTTGACGAGGAGGTCGCCGGCCTTCACGCCGCTGACCGCCTCGCTGAAGGTGATGAGAATGTTCGACAGCGAGAAGGTGTCACCCTGGCGGGGGTCCGGTTCCAGCAGGCGCGGCCCGACCGTGGTCGGATCCAGGAGGTAGGTGTAGAGCTGGGCGTTGAAGCTGAAGTCGCTGCTGTTCGTGAGATTCTGGTTGAACGCCTGCACCGCGAGGACGTTGGTGCCGTCGACGAGCGCCGAGGCGGAGGCGGGCATCTGGAAGATCGTCCAGGCGGCACCGGCGTTGTTCGGCTCGGTGGATTGCGCGGTGGCGACGGCGTTGTAGGGAATCGAATCGCCCGCGGGGGCGTTGAGGCGTGTCATCGGCGCGCCGTTGATCCAGGCGACGAAGCCGTCGTCCACCTGCGCGAGAAGGATGAGGTTGGTGATGTTGCCGCGGTTCTCGATGACGAACTCCCGGCGCAGGTAAATCGTGGTGTAATTGCTCTGCATGTCGCTCAGCGTGGTGCCGGGATAGGTGGCGTTCGTGATCGCCGTTTCGCCGTAGAAGAACGGCGCGGGCGCGTTGGACCAGCCGGAGTCATCGAACGCGAGCTGGCGCCAGGCGTTGGTGGGTTCCGATGCCTCCGCCAGGCCCTTGATGAAGAGCCAGCTGGCGTTGGTCTGGATGTAGATGTGGCGGGTGTCGAGGGTGAAGCTCCAGTTGTTGGTCGCCAGCGCGCGGTCAAACGCGTTGGGCGTGACCGCGAGGTCGGTGATGCCGTTGTTCGTGGACCAGGTGACGCTCTTCAAGCCGGTGCTGAACGGCGGCACCGTGAAGGTGTAGTTCGGGCCGGAGCCGGTGACGCCGGTGGCCTGGAAGCCGTTCACGAGGAGGTCCGTCGCGTCCACGCCGGTGACCGGCTCGCTGAAGCCGACGGTGATTTCCGTGAGGTTGGTCACCGTGGAGCCGGGCGCCGGGGCGCGGGCCGAAACGCGCGGGGCCAGCTGATCGATGAGCACGTAGCTCCAGGTGGCGCCGGGCGCGGTGGTGTCGAACGCGAGGTTGGACGGATACCCGTAGTCCGTGATGCCATGATTCTCAGCCCAGGTGATGTTGACGGTTCCGTACGCGGGCTGCGGGAAGGTGAAGGTGTAGTTCGTCAGGCTGCCGTTGCTCGTCATGTTCGTCGCGGGCACGCCGTTGATGAGCAGGTCGGCGGCGTCGACGTTCAACACGCGTTCGCTGAAGAGCACGTTGATGCTGGTCAGCGCGTTGGTGATGTTGTCGCCCGCGAGCGGGGTTTGCCGGAAGACGGCGGGCGCGATGACGTTCGTGGGAGGCACCGTCACAATCACGGTGACGCCGGGCGAAGTGCCGCGCACGCCGCCGGTGTCCACCGAGACGGCGGTGAGGAGGTTGGTGCCGAAGGGCGCGGGCCAGAGGGCGGAGTAGGGGGCGGAATCATCCGTGGCGTAGAGCGTGCCGTTGTTGAAGAACTCGACGCGGGCGACGCCGTTGATGGCGTTCGCGGTGGCGGTGACGACCATGTTGGTCGGGCCTTCGACGACGTGGCCATCCGGCGGCGCGGTGACTTTGGCGACGGGCGTTCCCGCGGCGTCGTAAACGACCACGAGGTTTTCCGCCGACGTGGTGGTGGCGCCCTGGTCGTCCGTGGCGACGGCGGTGATCACATGCGCGGCGACGGGCGGATTGTTCCAGACGGCCTCGTATGGCGCCTCGGTGTCTTCGCCGATCTTCACGCCGCTGGCGAAGAACTCGACCTTGGCCACGCTTCCGTCCGCATCGGAAGCGGTGGCGGCGAGCGCGATCTGGGCGGGCGCGATGAAATGGGCGCCGTTGGTGGGCGTGGTGACTTCCACGACGGGGGAGAGATTGTGGATGATCACGGGCAGCCCGACGAGGCTCATGCGGAACCAGATGTCCGAGCTGTTGCCGGAATCATTGTGAATTTCCACCGCGAACACATTCGCGCCGGGACGGAGCAGGCTGCGGTCGACAGCGAAGCTGAACACCGTGCCGCCGTCGTCATTCGCGTTGGCGGCGGCGAAGGTGGTGTAGGTGACCGCGCCCGTCGGCATGTTGAACCGGGCGAGTTCCGCGCCGTTCAGGTAAACGATCGCCCCGTCGTCCCGTTCGATGTTCAATCGCACGGCGCTGAAGCTGGTGGTGTCGCCGATTTGCACCGACTGGCGGAAGTAGGTCGTCGGATATTTGGCGTTCGTGTCGGGGCCGAAGGAATTGGTCGTGGCCGGGGCGCGTCCGTTGGAATCGGAATAGCCCAGCGGCGCCGGCCCGCTCGCCCACGCGCTGTCGTCAAACTCCGTCGCATACCACGCGGTGCCCTGATCTGAGCCGTCATCGAGATACTTCCAGACGGAATTGAAATCCAGCAACGTGGCGGTCACACCGACGTTGACCGGCTGCGAAACATAGCGGGCGCCCGCTTCGGAACGGGCCTCGGCCGTGAACCGGTGCGATCCGCCGGCGACGTTGCTCCAGGTGCCGCTGTAGGGAGGCGCGGTGCTTTCGGCGAACTTCACCCCGTCCACGAGGAAGTCCACGGACGAAATCGTGCCGGCCGGGAGATAGGTCCACGCGGTGACCGTGATGGGCGCCGTGCTGGCATAAACGGTGTCTTCAAACGGCGTGAGCAGGGTGACGCCCACGTTTTGCACGAGGACGTTTGCCACCGGCGAGGCGACGGGCCCGCCCAGGCTGTCATAGGCGACCACATAGATGCTGTTCGTGCCGGCCGGAGCCTTCTCGATGACGGCGCTAAACGGCGCTGCCTCATCCGTGGCCACGAGCACGGGAGCGGTGAACGGGCTGCCCTGGCGGTAGAACTCGACCCTCGTCGCCGGAGGATTCGGGAAGTCCGGCGTGAAGGTGACTTCCACCGGAATCGAATCGCCCACGGTGAACACCGATCCCGAAGCCGGGGTGATGTTCAGCCCGCCCACACCTTTCACGTTCAAAACAATGCTGCCGGTGGCCGGCGATCCAAAACCGGGCCCCGAGCGGAAACCGTCCACCATGATGTTGTAGGTGGTGCCCGCCACCGCCTCGAAGGTGACCTTGCTCCAGGAATTGCCTTGGAAATCATCGTTGCCTGCGGCGAGGGTCAACTGGTTGACTGCGGCACCGGTAAAAACTCCCAGCAGAGTGTTAAAGCTGCTGCCTTCCGTATCCACCGTCGTCGTGCCGCTCGCCGTCGCCGTCCACCGCCACCAGACGGAGGCGCCGCCGAAATTGCCGAGACCTCCTCCGATGGACGGCTCACCATTGGGGCCGAATGGCTTGGTCGCGCCCACGTTGCTGCCCGTGGCGGTCACGATGGGCCCGCTCAAGACGATGGCATCGGCGAAATTGTCGTTGGCGGGCGCTTGTGCCAGGGCTGCCGCAGTGGAGACAAGGGAGAACAGGCTGCTGAGGCCGAGTTGACGCAGGTTCAGGTACATAAAATGCATGACCGAGTTGGTTTTTATTCCGAACGAGATGACACGACTGAGACACTTGTAATAGCGCCCGGTTACACGGTTTTTCGGGAGGGATGATACCGTGCGCTGGCGCTGGCATTCCAAGCCCCCGGGACAGTTAAAAGGGATCGAGTTACCATGCGCCTTTTGCGGACAAACTCCGCAAACTTTCTTCGAGCCAGGAGAAAACCATCGAACAACCATCGAACTCCACCAGACGGGCTTGCCCTCCACATCACATACCAACAAGAATTCCACTTGTACTCACCGGCGATGAAGCATCACGCCGTTGCTCCGGCTAGAGGGTGCGTTCGGAAATGGTGGTCAGGGAGGCGAAAGAGTGTGGACTGCGGAGGCAGGACTCCGCTTTGGCTGCACGGTGAGTGAATCCAAGCGCGCCAGATGAACAGAGGGTGCAGCCAAAGCGGAAACATGTTTCCGCACTCCATACCTCCACCGATGTTGCCCGCCACTTCCAATCGCACCTCCGGCCAGATAAGTCCTTGCCAATGTCTCCCGCTTTGAAATAGAAAGAACGGGTGCGTTGAAGCTTCGCAAGCTTGCGCATCGACACATTGCCCACGTGGCGGAATTGGCAGACGCGCTAGATTCAGGTTCTAGTGAGTAACATCGTACAGGTTCAAGTCCTGTCGTGGGCACCATTCCTTTCCTCTCTCCCAATCTAAGGTTTGGCGCATAAACGTCCCTGTTTATAGGGCTTTCTCCACGTTCCGCGCTTCGGCTCACTTCTCGCCGTCGGCCTTGAGCGCGTCATACAGCGCCTGCTCGTTTGCCGAAAGCGTCAGCGCGGGCAGACGCCCATTTCGTGCCGGGACTGGGTTCATGCTGATCAAGAGCGGCCTTGGGCTCATTCCACCGGAACTCGACCGGATGGTTCCGACTCAACGCGGTCGCACGATCAATTCCTCGACGATGGCGCGGGCTGGCAGGTTGATGGCGAGCAGCGCGCATTCGGCGACGTCTTCGGCGCGCATCATTCTCGCGCGGGCCTCGGCGGGAGGAGGCGTGGGACGCTTATCAAGCAACGGCGTGTCGATGTCGCCGGGGAAGATCGCGCAGGCGCGGATGCCGTTGCCGCGCTCCTCGGCGTTGATGCTCTGCGTCAGCCCGGCAAGGCCGAACTTGCTCATCACGTAGGCCGGTCCGGCCTTGGGCGACGCCTGTTTGCCCGCGTCGGAAACAATATGAACGATGGTGCCGGACTTCCGGGCGCGCATCGACGGGAGGAACGCCTGGGTGATGTAGTACGCGCCGTGGAGGTTCGTATCCATCATGGCGTGGTAATCATCGGGCGAGAGCACTTCGAGCGCGCGTTTCGGGGCGTTCGTGCCGGCGGCGTTTACGAGCACTTCCACAGCACCCAACCGGGCGAGGATGTCCTGACCCAGTTTCTGCACGGCATCGCTCTTCCCGATGTCGCAGGTGAAGGCGACAAGCTTGTCCTTGTCCGCGCCGGCGAGATTTATCGTCTCCTGCAGCCTCGTGGTGCGTCGCCCCACAATCGCCACGCGCCAGCCCTGCCGGATCAAGGCCAGCGCCACCGCCTGGCCGACGCCGCTGCCCGCACCCGTTACCACTGCGTTCTTGCTCATACGTGCGCGGAATCATCCGCATCGCGCGCACATGCGCAAGCCCGGTCCGTCACCAGTTCGAAAATCCAAACGCATTGTTCCGGCTGTATCTGCCTTGACCGTTGCACCGGAGCGCCTCCAGTCAATCAGCCTTCATTCCGGGTTCGCGTCGCGGGCGGTGACTCGATCAGCAGGTTTGCGTGTGGGATTAAGTTGCCGGCAATCGCACGGGCTAATCCCTCCCATTAAGCCGCCCAAATATGTGAAACATTTCACAAAGCTTCTTGCCAAGGATTCTACCTATCTTGTAAACACCCCGGACGACGACTGCCGGGTTTGTTGCGATGTCATGCGCCGGGTGATTTTTTGGTGGCGGTGATGGGGCGGGGTTCGTCAGGGCTTCCGGGAAAATGAAGTTGACGGGGCTCTGTCATTGGTGAAGAAAACCCGCTCCTGCCGGAGTTCGGCAGTCGTTCGGACGTATCCAAACAACCGCGCAGTTGCGCCTGAAAGAAACGCACTGAGATGTCAGCCATTTTTCCAAAGTGGACCAGCCGGCTGCCTGCGATCCTGATCGTGGGCGGTTTCCTCACGGCCACGAGTGTCGTCGGCGGGCTGTGGTATTATTTCACGCCCAAATACACACGCGTCGGCTACCAGCCCATCCAGCCGGTCGGTTTCCCGCACTCAGTCCATGTCGACCAGCTTGGCCTCGATTGCCGTTACTGCCACAGCGCGGTGGAGAAGTCCTGGTATTCGAACGTCCCCAGTTCCTCGACGTGCATGAACTGCCACAACCAGGTGCTGAAGGATGATTCCCGCCTTGCGCTCGTGCGTGAGAGCGCGGCCAGCGGCAGGCCAATTCCGTGGGTGCAGGTCCACAAGGTGCCGGACTACGTTTATTTC
>JBDHQG010000196.1:0-7437 GCA_039806925.1 Limisphaerales bacterium | reverse complement strand
ATCGCCGGGTTCAACCGTGCCACCGGAGCCCTGGTTTACACGCCGACCAACGGCTACCTCGGGACCGATTCGTTCACGTTTGTCGCGGAAGATGGAATGAGCAACTCCGCGGTTGCCACCGTGACGATTGCGGTCGGGGCGATTGCGCCCGCCGTCCTGCTGGCGCCGATCACGCAGACGGTGAACGACGGGGATGCCGTCACCCTGAGCGTGAGCGCGACGGGCACCGCGCCGCTGGCCTACCAGTGGCTGCGGAACGGCTCCGCCATCGCCGGAGCCACCAATTCCCTCCTGAACCTGGCGAGCGCCAGCCTGGAGAACAGCGGCAACTACGCGGCGGTGGTCAGCAACGCCGCCGGCTCGGTGACCAGCCAGGTCGCCGTGGTGACGGTGCTCGCTGTGGCGCCGATCATCATCGTCCAGCCGGCCAGTGTCTCGGTGGATGATGGTTCCAATGCGGTCTTCTCTGTCACCGCCACGGGCACGCTGCCGCTTTCCTACCGGTGGAAGCGCGACAACGCCACGGTGGCGGGCGGAACCAACGCCACGCTGGCCCTGAGCAATGTCGTGCCCGGAGAGGCCGGAAATTATGTCGTCATCATCAGCAATTCCGCCGGCGCGATCACGAGCGCGGTGGCGGTGCTGACGGTGCAGAACGTGGGGCCGACGTTTGCCCAGCAGCCGCTGGGTCAGGCGGTGAACGACGGAACCAACGTCTCCTTCTCCGTGGCCGTCGCCGGCACCCGGCCGATGGGGTACCAGTGGGCGCGCAACGGGGTGAACATTTCCAACGCCACCAACGCCACGCTGGCCCTGGCCAATGTCACGCCCGGTTCCGCCGGCAATTACACCGTCGTGGCGAGCAACATTTCCGGCATGGCCACGAGCCTGGTCGCCGTGCTCACGATCCTTCCCGTGGCGCCGGCCATCCTCAGCCAGCCGGTGAGCCGGACGGTTTACGACGGGACCAACGTCTCGTTCGCGGTGACGGCGGTCGGCACGGCTCCCCTCGGGTACCGTTGGTTGCGCGACGGGACCAATCTCGCGCTGGAAACCAGCCCGACGCTCGCGTTCACCAATGTCACCCTGGGCGAGAGCGGCAATTACGCGGTGGCGATCAGCAACGTCGTCGGCTCGATCACCAGTTCCGTGGCGACGCTCACGGTGCAGGCGGTGCCGCCGTTCATCCTCACCCAGCCCGTCGGACGCACGGTCAACGACGGGGACAACGTCAGCTTCACCGTGGCCGCCGGTGGCACGGCTCCCCTGACCTACGCGTGGGCGCGGAACGGTCTCGCGCTCGCCGGGGCGACGAACACGAGCCTGGCGCTCAGCAATGTCGCGGTCAGCGCGGGCGGAAATTACGCGGCCGTCGTGAGCGGCCTGGGCGGCGCGATCACCAGCCAGGTCGCGGTGCTCGTGGTGTTGCCCGTGCCGCCTTCGCTCGTCAGCCAGCCCGTGTCGCTCATCACCAACGCCGGCAGCGAGGTGATCTTCGCCGTCACGGCCACCGGCACGCCGCCGCTGACCTACCAGTGGCAGCGCAACGGCGTGGCGCTGGCGGGAGAAACCGGCCCGGCGCTGACGTTCACCAATGTGCAGGTGGCGGACTCGGGAGTGTACCGCGTCGTGGTGTTGAACGCGCAGGGCTCGGCCGCCAGCGCGGGCGCATCCCTCACCGTGGTGGTGGCGCCGTTGTTGATGACGGATGATTTCACCCCGACGATCACCAGCACCAACGCCTCCGGCGTCGGGCAATCCAGCAACACGCTGGCGACAGCGGAACCCGGCGAGCCGTTGCACGCGGAGAAGGCGGGCGGCAAATCGATGTGGTTCTCATGGCAGGCGCCGGCCACGGGCATCGCCACGTTCTCCACGGCGGGCAGCGACTTCGATACGTTGCTGGCCGTGTACCAGGGCGACCCGGTCGGCGCGCTCGTGGTGGTGGCGTCGGATGACGACAGCGCCGGGTTCTACAACAGCCTCGTGCAGTTCAACGCGGTTTCCAACGGCGTCTATCGCGTCGCGGTGGATGGCGCCGGCGGCGCCTCGGGCAACATCCTGCTGGAATGGAGCCTGGAGGAAACGACGGACGTGCTGCCGGTGATCACGAACCAGCCGGTGGACCGTATCGTGTCGCTGACGAGCAACGCGGTCTTCACGGTCGGCGTGAGCGGCGCGGGCGTGGAGTATCAATGGTTCTTCAACAACGTCGCGGTGCCGGACGGCACCAACAGCAGCTGGACCCAGGCGGGCGTCGGGCTCGGCGATGTCGGCCAGTTCAAAGTGCGGGCGCGGATTGGTTCGCGCACGGTCACCAGCCGGTCGGCCAGCCTGGGCATCACGCTGGCGCCGGCGTTGGAGCAGGATTTTTCGGCCGCGGACAAATTCAGCGACACCGTTTCGAGCGGGCTCCGGCTCCGCCTGGATCCGCCGCCGGCGGCGAGCTTCTCGCGTCTGCCTCCCGATGTGGCGGCAACGAGCCGCGGGTATTCTGGATCGCAAGTGTTCAGCACGGTGGGATCGTTGAAGGAGCCGGGCGAGCCGGATCATTGCGGCGTGCCGGGCGGGGCCTCGCGGTGGTTTGCGTTCGAGGCGGAGACCGACGGCGTGCTCGATCTGAACACCGACGGCAGCACGTTTGACACGATTCTCGCGGTCTACACCGGCACCAACGCGAACTTCTCCGAGCTCGCGTCCGTGGCCTGCGACAACGACAGCGGCACCAACGGGATCACGAGCAGCCTGCATTTCACGACGGTCACCGGGACCATTTACTACATCGCCGTGGACGGCGTGAACGGCGCGAGCGGCACCGTGTTGCTGAACTACTCGACGCTCGGCGAACAGCAGCGGCCTTCCATCACCGTCACCTCGGCGCCGCCGGCGAACATCGGCTTGACCAACGACACGGTCACGATCAGCGGCGCGGCCACGGACAACACCGATCTCATCGCCGTGCAATGGCGACTGACGAACAGCCTCGGCTCGACGACCTGGACGAACGCGACCGGCACGAACTCGTGGACCTTCGTCGCGTCGGATCTCGCGTTCGGACGCAACGCCATCCAGATCCGTTCGCTCGACAGTTGGGGAAACTTCTCCACCACCAATTCACTCAGCTTCCTGCGGCTCGCCCCGGTGACGGTGACGGTTTCGGGCTGCGGCGGTGTGTCGGCGGGCTTCCTCGGCACGACGTATCGCGAGCCCGGCCGGAGCGTGACGATCACCGCCACGCCATGCCCGAACTCGCTCTTCGCCGGGTGGACCGGCGACTGGCCAACGAACGCCAGGACGATCAACGCGCTCCTCCAGACGGGCCTGGTGGTTCAGGCAAATTTCATGACCAACCCGTTCGCCTTGCGGCCCGGCACCTACACCGGGCTGGTCTACGACACCAACGTCGTGTCGCACGAGCGGGCGGGCTTCGTCACGATCCGCAGCACGCCCAAGGGAACCTACAGCGGCAAGGTGCGGCTGGGCGGCAGGAACCTGTCGTTCACCGGCGCGTTCGGACTCGATGGACTGGCCACCAACTCGGTCCGGCGCGGCAGGCTTGAGCCGCCGCTGGTGCTGGAGTTGAACTTCAACCCGGGCGCGCTCGTTCAAGGACTGGAGGGACGGCTGCGGGACACGAACTGGACTTCGGAACTCGTCGCCTACCGCGCGGTGTTTCATTCGCGCACGAATCCCGCGCCGCAGGCCGGTCGCTACACGCTGATCCTTCCAGCCAGTGGCGAGCCGGATACTCCCGAAGGCGATGGCTTCGCGTCGATCACGGTCGTGTCGAGCGGCGTGGCGAAGTTGAAAGGTTCGCTGGCCGACAACACCGCCATCAGCCACGCCGCTCCGCTTTCACGCGAAGGGCTGTGGCCGTTCCACGTTTCGCTGCGCGGCGGACGCGGCGCCATCTGGAGCTGGCTGGTGTTCGAGACGAACGCCGTGACCATCGGGACGAATCTCGTCCAAAGCGATCTCGCCGGCGATGTCCGCTGGGTTGCCAGGCCCGTCCTGACCGCGAAGTATTACGCCGCAGGATTCACGAACGCCATCGATGCCGTGGGCGCGCGCTTTCGGCCGCCGACCAACAGCCTTTACGGCGCGTTGACCTTCAGCAACGGCCTGGTGGTGTTCAGCGGCGGCGACCTCACGACGCCATTCACGAACCGCATCCAGCACACGGCCACCGACAAGGTCGTGAACGGGGAGACGAACGCATTGAGTCTGACCATCTCGCGCTCGACCGGGCTGTTCAGCGGAAGCGTGGTGGTGCCGGAATCCGGCGCGAAAGTTCCCTTCAAGGGAGCCTTGTTCCAGAGCGGCGATGTCGGCTTCGGATTCTCGCTGCAAACCAATGTCACCGGGCCGGTCCTGCTGGCTCCGCGAGAATGATCCCGCCTCACCCACAACTCGGCCACCTCGTGGCCGGCGCTTCGTCCGGAGTCTGCGGCCTTGCACGCGGGCGCAGGGCGCGTGCTGCCATCGCATGGAACAGCTGATTCTCCATCTGCTGGGCGATTTCGTTCTCCAGAACGACTGGATGGCCAACAACAAGTGCCGGCGGTGTTGCGCCGCGCTCTGTCACGTCATCGTCTATGGCCTTCCCTTCCTGCTCATCGGCTCGCCGGCGGCGGTGGCGGTGATCTGCGCCACCCACTTCTTCATCGATCGCTTCCGGCTCGTGCGCTACGTGATATGGGCGAGGAATCGTTGGTCGCCACAGCGGCAGCCGTGGGGCGAATGCTCGGCCACCGGGTTCCATCAGAACGTGCCCGAGTGGCTGGCGACATGGTTGATGATCATCATCGACGCCACGTTGCACCTCATCTGCAACTACTGCGCGCTCCGCTGGCTTTAGCCCGGACATCGCGCTTGCGTCGGGTTGGGGGCGTCGACAACACTGCACCCCATCACCATGAAACTGATTCTCTCACTTGCGTTGTGCTGTCTGGCGTTCCCGTTCTCCCTCGTGGCTCAGGCGCCGGCGGCGAAGCCTGCCCTCGATCCAAAGTATGCCATTCCGGCGACCGACGATGGGCTGCCGGGCGCGGGACCGATCCGGCGCCATGACTGGTTCCAGAAACTCTGGCTGGAGAAGCGCAATCGCTGGGCCGGGCGCGTGGAGAAGGATCAAGGCGCGCTGGTGTTTCTCGGCGATTCCATCACGCAGGGCTGGGGCGATGACATGGGCGGGAGCTTCCCCGGCGTGAAGGTGGCCAATCGCGGCATCAGCGGCGACACGACGCGCGGCGTGCTGATCCGGTTGCAGGAGGATGTGCTCTCGCTCAAGCCCGCCGGCATCGTCCTGTTGATCGGGACGAACGATCTCGAAGAACAGGCGGAGCCGGAGACCATCGCGGCGAACCTGAAGCTGATACTCGCGGCGATGAAGCAGCACAACCCGAAGATGCCGGTTGTGCTGTGCCAGGTGTTCCCGAGCTCGGCGTCGAAGAAGCGGCCGGCCGACAAGATCAAGAAACTGAACCAGCTCTACTTCGCGGCGGTGAAGGGCGACGCGCAGGTGACGTTCATCGAGACGTGGCCGCTCTTCGCAAACGCGGAGGGCGACGCAAAGGTGGAGGAATTCCCGGACGTGCTGCATCCGAACAAGGCGGGCTACGCGAAGTGGGCGGCGGCGATCCGGCCGGTGCTGGCGACGCTGGATTTCATCGAGACGACGCCGGATGACTTCACGCCGGAGCCGGGATTTGTGAGCTTGTTCAACGGGCGCGACCTGACGGGCTGGGGCTATCGCACGAACCATTTCGACGGCAGGACGTCGAGCAGCGAGGGGCGCTATGTCGCGAAGAACGGGCGATTGATCGTCACGACGCCGCCGGAGGGCAGCCGGATCGCGCAGCTCTGGACGACGCAGAACTTCCCGAAGAATTTCACGATGAAGCTGGAGTTTCGCGCGACGCCGAACGCGGACAGCGGCATCTTCATTCGCCAGCCGCAGCTCCAGTGCCGCGATTATCCGCTGGCCGGTCCCTACAAGCAGCTGCAGCACTACAAGCCGCAGGACTGGAACGAGGTCGTCGTTGTCGTGAAGGACGGCGTGGCGCATTGCACCTGCAACGGGGAAGTGCTGGAGGCGGCCTACAAGGTTCCGCCGACCGGCCCCATCGGGCTCGAAGGCGACCGCGGACAGATGGAATACCGGCGGATTCGTCTGCGGGAAGAACCTTGAACGTAAGCTAACGAAGCGAGCAACGCTGTTAGGACCGGATGGATGGAAGGCTGGGCGCCGCCCAGAGGATGCCGCCCAGCCATGATGTGCGTTTGGATTCTCGATCCGGTGACGGCGCATCCCCGTAGGACAGCGCTTCCAGCCTGTCCTGATCCTTCCGGAAGCAACGCACTGTCTGGTGACGCCCGGCAGACAATCCGTCTTACCAATTAACTCCTCGCGCCGTCGGCTTTCGGGACAGGCTGGAAGCACTGTCCTACTGCATCATTCCGGCCAAGGAAGCACTGATTTAACCACGAATGGACACGAATGAACACCAATGGAAGCCGGCTGTTGGCCCAGATTATTCGTGTGGATTCGTGTCCATTCGTGGTTCAAATGAATGGTTCAGCGTTTCCCTACGCGGTCAGGGTAGCCTCTCAAACGTCGGCGGGGCCAAGCTCCGGGAAGGGTTCCGACACGAGGCGGCGGGTTCCTGAAAAAGAAAGAGGGCTGGATTCCAATCCAGCCCCACCCGGAACAACAAAAATCTTTCTTGAGATGCGGCGCCGCAGACTTGCGCCCGACTTCACACACATGAGAACAACTGCGTTTTGCATCTCACCGACGTGATGAAGGTAGCATCTGACGGCCAGGCGGCGAGTCGCCATATCTGGTTACAGGAGGCGCACCGGCGGCGGGGCGGGGTTACTTCGGTTTCAGGCTGCAATTTCGTTCGTCGCCCGAGGATTGCATGGCCTTGAGAAGGGTGATCTGGTTGAACTGATGGGTGCTGCCGTCGGCGAGCACCATGTTGCCGGCGTTCTGGTGCAGGGTGTTGTCCCACTGAACATTCTCGGCGGGCAGGAGTTGCGTGATGACTCCTGTTAACGCGGCGGGACCGCAGTTCTGGCCGTCTTTTCCACGCAGGTTCCGGTCGCCGGCCAGGTGCATGCCGGGTTTGTCGGGCCCGGCGCTGGTGCCGATGGCGTAGCTCACGGCGTTGTCCTTGAGGGTGAGGAGTCCGGAGGATTGGGCGGAGAAATCTTGCGCGCGTTGCTTCGCGGCATCGCTCGGGCAGGCAAGAATTTTCGGCGTCACCATTTCATTGGAGAGAGTGGCGAAGTGCATCCACGTTTCCGTGCGGGTCTTGCTGCCGCCCTCGGCGGGGTCCACCACGGAGGGGTACTTGTCCCCGTTGTCATCCGCCCAGAGAGTGAAGCCGAGCCCGAGCTGCTTGAGGCTGTTCACGCACGAAATGCGCTGGG